>CAYSHS010000608.1:0-1905 GCA_964430845.1 uncultured Pirellulales bacterium
CACATGCTGCAACAGACAACACTAGTTTTTTATCACGAAACAATGCATTATCAATTAGGTATAATCATTTAAAAGACCGCTCTTTCAACGTTGCTGTTTCTTATTATACTCCCTAAATTCAAAAGTTAAAATGCAAAAAGCTAAATTAAAGAAGTCTATCCCGGGCGGAGTGTATAAGCCTGCCTTAACGGCTTGCTCTATGTGAGGATTTGTTGGACGTGCTGAAGCAGACGACCGACCTGGTCGATACAAGCTTGTCTATCGATATCACCTTCCAAATCCGGAAATGCCTCATAACGAAAGGCTACAGCGAAATCGGTAAATTCGAGCAACGCATTAAGAAATTCAGGAATTTCCCGGCCTGCCTCTTCAAGTAATGCGGCTAATTCATCCAGGTCGTGGGTCCTTGGAAAGGAAATTCCCAGAGTACACAACCACGCCTTTAGCAGCTTTTCCACCGCCTGCTGAACATGAAAACCGAAGATTTCGGAGGAAAATGTCTCAGAGTCCTTCATGCCGCAAAGAGCACGATAATCTCTCGATGCCATGTTGAAGAAATTCCCGGCCTGCTCAGGATCTTTCATAAACGAGTTTTCCTTCCCTGATTGCATGAGAGATGATGTGATTGACGCAATCTCTCCATTTCTCGAACTCGTCCCGGCTGTAGACCAGTACATCCTTTGGTACATGGAACGATCTCAGAAACTTACGAATGCGTTTCAATTCAGCCCATCTGTTATGACCCGGCCCGAATTCGCGGTCTTCAACTATCAGCAAATCGACATCAGAGTCGGTGGTATAGCTGTCTCTGGCGCACGAACCGAAAAGATAAATCCGCTCAGGCTTAACCTGTTCAACTACAACCTGAACCATATCTTCAATCAATTTTTTGGATATGCTTACCACATTCAGCCCTTCTTATACGCTTCACTATGTTCTATGAATTTGTGATTCCTGCTCTGATTATATCAAATCAAATTATAAAAACAAATGCGGATTTTCTTCATAAATACAATGTTTATAAGGTCAGGCACATGAGCCTGCCTATGTGATGTATTATTTATCAGGATACTTTTTCGAGTCGGTCGGCTACCCAGACTTTTATTATTGATTGCCGGGGCACACCCAGTCTTCTTGCTTCTTTGTCCAGAAGCTGTATCATCCACAGGGGAAAATCGACATTGACCCTTTTATGCTGCTGTTCGGGCCTTCTTGCCTTTGACATATCAAGGTATTTTGTGATATCTTCGCCGTTATCGAACCGCTTATCGAAATCATGTGCTTTCATAAATTGTTACCTCTTCATTTCTCGAACGCCGCACTGATATAATTCTTATCTTATCGCCTCTGTAAGTAATCACTCCCGACCAGCATTTGCCGCAGATTCGTCCGATTACCAGAAATCTCAGCTCATCGCTGGTTTTTATGGGAATCTCAATTAAATCAGGATCATCCCAAAGTTTCTGAGCTTCTTCAAAATCAATCCCATGTTTCATCTTATTGCTAACGCTCTTGTTGTCGTCATATTCAAACTCCATATATAATAATTATACCATATTTATACCTTCAGTCAAATTAGATTTTTATGACAAAGGCAAGTCAACGACATTTCTTCATATACTCACAAGTTTACTCTTGACTTTCCAAAAGATAAACGTATGATATATGTTCAACTAACATATAAAATTGTATAATTCATTCTAAATAGTCAATATCGCAGATCCCGATTCTTCGGGAGAAAATCGTAAATAGTAAATTCAAACAGGAGGATCAATCATGGCTACAGAAGCTCAAATCGCTGCTAATCGGGCTAATGCTCAGAAATCAACCGGGCCGCGGACCGCTATTGGTAAGGAAAAAGTGGCTCAAAATGCAAATCATTAATAGTTGGGATAGGCACAAAGT
>CAYSHS010000609.1:0-1904 GCA_964430845.1 uncultured Pirellulales bacterium
TGGCATCCGCGATTTCTCCCATACCTGAGCTGGGAGTTATTGGATATATCGCAATAACCTCGTTTGTGGCATGAGCCACGTATGATGCCGCACTATTTCCGTCAATAGTAACTATTCTGCGTTTCATATGTTCTCCATTTCTATAACTTTTGCATAACAAATAACTTATAAACCAGCAAGTAACAGGTGATTTGATTCTCTAAAACCCTGCCAAAACACCGGAAAACCAGTAATATACAAATTTCATGTGTCTTTAGCAAGATAAAATATTACTGGTTTATACCAAAAATATCGAGCCATTGTTTAGTCTCGCCCTCGCTCAATCCCTGACGCTTGGCACCAGGCTCTCTTGGCGGCTTTTTCCTGCTTAACTGCTTATTGATATGCTTCCAGAATTCCTCCGATTTAATCGAGTCGGCTTTTTTCGTACGGGCTGCTTTCCTCACTCTCCTGTCGCTGCTGACAATCACAAGCCGTTTCGGCGCGCTGTCCGCTTTAATTTTATCTTCTATAACAGTATCAGCGTCAGACCTGATACCGGCAAAAAACACTTCAAGGTTGCTTAAATTCTCGAACGCGTTTTTTTCTCTCGGTCCCGTCCCGTCATAAATCATCTCACCTTTTTGCGAAGTAAGCTGTAAATACTTATCTATAATTCGGCACAACTGAATATCAGTGACTGGCCCGGCGCTTTCACTTGTCTTGATTATCGCGTGTAATAAATTATGACCGTCAATTATATACATTTATAAAATTATTACTCAACCCGCCTGAAACCTAATCTCACCCTGAACTATGGTTTTTTCGACCTTGCCTTTAACTTCCCAGCCGTGATAGGGACAATTTCTGCTTTTCGAGACAAATGTATTCACATCAATAGTGTATTGCGTTTGGGGATTAATTATCGTTATATCCGCCTGTTTGCCAATTCCCAGCGTCCCTTTATCAATCCCGATTATTTTCGCAGGTTTTTCGGTCATCAAACTTATAAGCTGCGACCAATTTAGAATCCCCGGCTCGATTAGCGCTTTTACAAAAAGCCCCAGCGCACATTCGAGACTGACGATCCCAAAAGGCGCCGAAAGAAATTCCAGCTCTTTTTCGCTTTGCAAATGCGGCGCATGGTCGGTTACAAGAGCATCCACGAGACCATCAGCAATCGCCTGCTTAAGAGCATCAATATCCTTCGAAGTTCGCAAAGGCGGATTCATCTTGTAATTCGTATCATACTCGGAGCAATTTTCCTCGGTCAAAAGTAAATGGTGCGGCGTGACTTCACATGTGACCGGCAGAAAATCCTTTTTCGCAGACCTTATTAACTCAACTGAACCAGCGGTGGAAATATGCTGGGCATGATAGCGAACTTTCTGTTCAGGTAATTTCTTAACAAGCTGGATGTCACGCCACAGCATGGCTTCTTCTGCAAGCGGGTCTATCCCGGGAAGGCCCAGAATTGTCGAATAATACCCGGAATTCATAACGCCGTTTCCGGCTATTCGGTCATCCTGGCAATGCTGGGCGATAACTACATCGAACATACCGGCGTACTTGAAAGCTCGCAACATGACAGCAGGGTCCTGGACGCCGTTACCATCGTCAGTAAAGCCGACCGCTCCGGCTTCCGACATAAATCCCATTTCTGCAAGCTCAACGCCCGCAAGTCCCTTTGTTATTGCACCCATCGTATAAACGTGGGTTTTTCTCGCCTGCCTCGCCTTGCGGTGAACATACTCGACATCAGTTTCGGTTTCTATCACCGGTTTCGTATTTGGCATACAAACAACGGAAGTATAACCGGCCGCTACTGCCGCCGCTGAGCCGCTTGCTATTGTCTCTTCTTCCTCGTCGCCAGGCTCGCGGAAATGCACGTGAATATCAATCAGACCGGGTGTCACCAGCTTGCC
>CAYSHS010000610.1:0-1903 GCA_964430845.1 uncultured Pirellulales bacterium
TGCTGAAACTCAACATTTTGATATAATTAAGAAAAATACAAAGAGTTTTTTACAGACGTTTTTTGGGATGTAAAGCTAAAATTATCTTTGGATGGTTTTTCAATCAAATAATCATAAAATTACAGTCAAGGTGATTGGGGTATTTATGAAATCTGTAAAAAATGGGTTTACATTAATTGAGCTTTTAGTCGTAATAGCAATTATCGCGGTACTTATGGCAATTCTTATGCCCTCGCTTCGTAAGGCAAAAGAACAGGCAAAAATGATTAAGTGCCAGGCTAATCTCAAGCAATGGGCTATAACTATTGCTATTTATGTGCAGGATAATGAAGGTAAATTTTTCAGCGGCTTAACTCCAGAGGGTTTCTATTGGGTCGGCCAATTGCCTGAAAACCTGAAAAGCTACAAAAAAAATAAACTTTGGTTCTGCCCTTCAGCGCAAAAACCGCAATCTCTGGCAGGTCAGAATCTTAACATTTACAACGCATGGGGAATATATAATCAACAGGAACTCGGCATGAACGTATATGGCCAGGATGGTATGGCAGGCAGCTACGGCTTAAATGGCTACCTGGAAAATGCAAGTCCGGGAGTATCGTTTGAAGGAGGACGTAATACATCGAACAACTGGAGAACTCCTGATGTTCACGGAGCCAGCAGAATTCCGCTAATGGCTGAAGCGCTGCGATATGATTTCTGGCCTTTAGATACTGAAGGACCAGCAGCAGATGAATATGCAGCATGGAATTCAGATAATCATATGGCACGCGTTTGTATTAATCGCCACCAGGGTTTTATAAACATGTCATTCTGTGACTATTCAGTGCAGAAAGTTGGTCTAAAGGAGCTTTGGACATTTAAATGGCATAAACAATTTAATACAGCCGGCAAATGGACCCTCGCAGGCAGCGTTCAATCATCCGCATGGCCTGAATGGATTCGACCATTCCAGGATTTCTAATCCTAATATTATTTACAAGATTTTTGAAAAGTTCAGTTATTTAATATTCTGTAAATCCCAACATCCATATATAATCATGTTTTGAGTAATCATAATTCCTCTTTTTTGTGTTTATTGAGCCATTGTTTTGCCCATTGAATTGCCTGGTCTGATGTTTTCACACTTCCCTCTAATTGAGCGACATAAAGCTCCTGTGCCAACTGTCCAAGCAAAGGTCCTGAAACTGCACCTAAACGAATAAGGTCATGGCCGTTAAGCAGTGGCTTTGGCTGCAATTCGATATCACCCAACTGTTTTATTCTTCTATTAAGTTTAATTAAGGCCGATATACTTTTTCTGCCGCCTATTGCTGCTTTTTGAATCGCTTTTTGCATTTCATACAAATCCCGGAAATAAGGCTGGGCAAGAATCTTCTTCAAATCCGCAAGTGACATTTTTTCATCAAGCAGTTTCCCCATGTTTTCCAGCAGAAATTTAATATGTTTGTTATCATTTCTGCTTAATTTTAATATTTTACATTCATTCAGTGTAAATTGTGTTTCGCAATCGGAAAAAAAGCACGCCAATGCCAAAGCAAAATCCACCCTTTTTCTTAACTGGCTCAATACATGAATTCCGAATTGGGCTTGAGATTTGCTCAATTGTGGAAATATCGCCTTAACCAGGCCGCTTTCAAACAGCATTAACATTCCCGTCGCTCTGTTTGGATTCGTAAGAATATATCCTAATTCGATAGCAATTCGCTCGCCGCTTATTTTTGTTATCTTTCGTGCATTGCCGCAAACCGCTGCCCACGTGGAAGGTTCTATTTCAAACCCAAGCTGCGTGGAGAACCTGACTGCCCTGAGCATTCGGAGATAATCCTCACTGAAACGCTCATCAGGATTGCCGATAGTTCGCAGAATTTTCTTTTTAAGATCGTTCTGACCATTGACATAATCT
>CAYSHS010000611.1:0-1903 GCA_964430845.1 uncultured Pirellulales bacterium
TTTCTCGAGTTTTGGCTTAGTAAATATAAATGCTCCATCCTCTGCTGTCTTCACTTCACCCACCTGTCGAAGCAGCATATTTCCCGCTATGCCGTCAGAGTACATTTCATATGCAGTGACTTTTGCTCCGGCGATTGGCTCACCCTGGGCATTCAATACCTTGCCGGTGCAGGTTACTTTATTGTTGGATTCAGATAGCTCCGACTTATCAGCATCCCTCACGAGGGTCCCTTCAGCAACGCTACCGGTTTTTCCCACCTTTGTTCCTGCCCGAGCGGTTAGCACAAGCACCGTTGGAACGGTCAACAGAGCTAAAAGCAACACGACCGTCACGGCCATTAAGCTCGGGCGTTTGTAGAATTTTTTTCCTGGTTTCATAATGGTCTTTATCCTTTCTTCAATATTCTTTACAGGCCCGGCTACCGCCAACGATGGAACCGGCCGGGTCGATTCGTGCTCGGCAATTAATATCTCAACAATAGCGCTGCCGTAATCTTTGGCTTTAGCACCCAGGCGGGCAATTGCCATTTCATCGCAGCATTTTTCACGTTCGCCGCGAATCTTCTTATTCGCCGACCACACAAATGGATGGAACCAGAATACGGCCTGCGCGATAGCCTGCAAAATATTGACCGCAGCATCGAAACGCAGGATGTGGCTTAGCTCATGACCTAAGACGCCTTTGCAATGCTCGGTACTTTGAACCTTGACAAAATTATCCGGCAGATAGATACTGCCACGCAGCAAGCCCCATACGAACGGCTGGCCTATACCCTCAACCAGCCAGATCTCCGGGAATGTTTTCAAGTTGAGTTCCGAGAATAAGTTTTCTATCCCCATTTGTAGTTCGGCTGGAAGCGGTTTTCGCTCACATTTAAGCCAAAACTCGGTCCGTAATGCCTTTATAACAGCAAAGAAAAGGAGAGCAGCTACTCCCACAATCCAGCCAAATCCAATCCACTGCCTGGCAGTTACTCTTGCCAATCTTTCCATAATAGTTGGTGATGTTACTGGCAATGAAGGTAATGCTATATGCTCGGAGGTAAATGTATCTGCCATTTCTACATTAACAGCAGGCATTTCACCATTTGAAATTAAGGTCGGTTCCGGCATCCTATCTTGCGGTAGAACCGCTAACGGTATGGTGACTAAAGGCGGCACGAGACATTTAGCTAAAACAATCAGCCAAAGCAGGTAACGAACGTGTGCGCTCCTGTTTTTCAGCGCCAAATTTACTACTGCTATTACAACAACCAGAACTGCTATCTGCCAGCTTTGCATCAGCAGATAATTTGTGATTTGTGTTAAATAGGTTTCCATTTTTTATCTCTCCGCAGAAATTTATTGGTTACTTTTTATCTGTGAGTCGTTTGAGCTTTTCGATATCGTCGGCACTGATTTTTCCATGCGCGGCTAAGTACTGCATAAGCGGAATTGGGTCGCCGCCGAAGAGTCTGTCTAAAAAATCACCGACCGACCTTTTTATGACGTGCTCCCTTTTTACTGCCGGGAAAAAGACGTGAGCCTTGCCCCGAATGCTATGATTTAAATAACCCTTTTTTTCCAGCCGCCGCAGTAAGGTTTGAACTGTCGCATAAGCTATTTTTCTTCTGGCGGGCAGTTTATCACAAACATCCTGCACTGTTGCTTTGTCAAGCTGCCATACCAATCTTAGGATTTCGGTTTCGGATGGGCTTAAAGCAGGTAACTTTTTCTGTGTCATAGCATTCTCCTTTTACATCTGTACAATTACAATATCGTACAATTGTACAAGACATCAACAAAAAAATGGATATATTTTAAATATTTTTGTCAGCCAGTGGTACCCCTGAGTAACATTCAGCAGGGCCGATTATCGATTCCTCAAGGCCGCTATTTAAGAAATGCTGCCGGATGCTTGTGC
>CAYSHS010000612.1:0-1903 GCA_964430845.1 uncultured Pirellulales bacterium
TACCTTTACCTAAATTAAATATAGGCAAGTACTATATATTTCCCCTGCATGTTGACAGGCTTACACGATTACTATAGACTGTGGCCGTCGTTTTAAATTAAATCGGCGAATTGCATTACACAGGTAACTATTTGTGCAGGTCATACGTTGCACGGATATAATTCTGTAACGTTTTTCCAGCATTATCGTTATTATATTATGTGTTGACTATGAAAGCTGTATTTCAAGAACAGAGTCAAATCGATAAAGAGATTGATGAAAACCTGTTAATCCGACAGGCAATTGGCGGTGATGCAGAAGCTTTCGGCAAGTTATACTTCCGGTACGTCGAGAGGGTCTATCGACACATATTTTACTGGGTCCGCAATGTTGATGACGCCAAAGACCTGACCCAGCAGGTTTTTATCAAAGCCTGGAAGGCCATCGGAAAGTATAAGATAACCGCGAGTCCCTTCGCGGCATGGCTGATAACAATCAGCCACAATTTCGTGATAGATTTTCACCGCACCAGTAAAGATAAACACAGCTATATAGTCCATGATATGGTGGTAAGTGAGAAAACCTCGAACCCGGAAGAGATAATCGAAGCGAAGTATCTCCAGGAGGAATTACGGGGAGCTATTTTACACCTGCCTTATGAGCAACAGCAGGTAATTCAGTTACGCTTTGTCGAGAATTTCCGTCACGCAGAAATCGCATCACTATTAGGGAAGAGTGAAGGGGCTATCAGGGTTATCCAATATCGCGCTTTGTTGAAATTAAGAGAGATACTGGAAGAGGGTACCGAGGACAAATGAAAATAGAAGATGTCCTTAATAAATGTTTAGACGATATTGAGACGGGCGAGCAAACCCTGGAAGAATGCCTTGCCAAATATCCTTCCATGCAGAAGCACCTGGAATCAGCCCTGGCAATTGCTCAGGAAATCCAGCCGCCGCCGGATGCTAAATTATCGAAGGCGTTTATCCTCAAAACACACACTTCGCTGATGGATACAATCAATCCGCGGCAGCCTGTTAAGAGACAGTCAGGGAGTTTTGCCGGCAGCCTGGCCTTGATGTTCAGCAATGTGAAATTCCGGGCTGTCGCAATTATAACTGCCGTGCTGTTGCTGGTATCTGTGTTCGGCAATGTTGTTTATGCTTCGCAGGATAGCTTGCCTGGTGAGGGACTATACCCGGTTAAACGCGCCATGGAGCAGGTTCGTCTGGTACTATCCATCAGCGACGCGGCTAAGATAGAGACCGCATTGGCGTTTGCCGATAAACGCATCAGCGAGATGAGTGCTCTGGTATCAAGAGGACGTTCTGAAGAAATACCCGCGACTACCCAGGGATACGAAACAGCAATCGGCACGATTTTTGAAAAGCTGAATAGCACCGGCATCGATGAGCCAGGACAAGTTGCTTTGTCAGAACTAACGGCCGTGACCATATCGCGGCACCTTTCCGAATTAGATGATATCGTATCCGGTTATGCCGAGGACATCGTGGCAGCCCTTACGGTGGCTAAAAGTGCATCTTTGAGTTACCTTGGTGATGCATTATATCATCTGGCTGCGTATAATCCGGAGGAAGCTACTAAAATTTGCTTAGCAAGCGTCAATGATAGACTGGAAAAAGCAACCGCAAGAAAATACTCGGCGAATATTAAAGGAATAGAATACGCAGTCTTAGATACTAAGGCACTCTACGGATTCATGACAGAAATTTATAATATCGCCCAGGCATCGGGCAAAGACAGTTCTACCATTAATGAATTGATTTCACAGGCAGCTTCTGTTCATCTGAAATACCTGAATGATGTCTTTAATGATGCCCCTGAGGAAGTCAAATCAGTCGTAGCCGATACGATAAACGCCATAGGAAAATCCTTCGGGAATACGCCCGAGACATCTGATATT
>CAYSHS010000613.1:0-1902 GCA_964430845.1 uncultured Pirellulales bacterium
AACGTTCCGCAGCTACCCGCAGTTGCGACGATGCTAAGACTAAGTTAGTTTAAATTAATAGTTTTTAAAATATCAGTTTATGTTTTTAGTTTCGGTAAACTAAGCAATTGCGGGTAGGTGCTGTGCTTGTTGCACAACTTCAAAGATAATAAATATATATTGACATGATATTAACTCAAAAATGTTTATAACAAGTTGTATAATAGCATTATGGATAATATTTGTTGAGTATTTTTATATCATGCAAGGACGAAAAAATTATACTCCAAAACTAATGTATCAGGTTCATCTGGATGAACTGGTATCTAAGTACAACTTTTACAGGCAACTTGATGCCACCCTGGATTTGCATTTTTTATATGATTCAACTGCTTTTTATTATGGAGACGAAGGTCAGGAGTCTATTGATCCGGTGGTGTTTTTCAAGATATGTCTGGTTGGTTATCTGAATAATATCAATTCCGATCGGAAATTGATAGAGTATTGCTCAAACTGTCTGGATATCAGGCTATTTATCAGGTATGATATTGATGAAGCTCTTCCATGGCATAGTACCATTAGTCGTACTCGCCAGTTATATGGCGAAGAAGTATTTCTGGAGTTGTTCAGAACGGTGTTACGAATGTGTGTACAAAAGGGCATGGTACGAGGTAAACGACAAGCTGTAGATTCCGCATTTATAAAGGCCAATGCCAGTATGGATTCACTTGTAGAAAAGGAGGTTGTAGAAGATGCGGAAATGTACATGGATGAGTTGAATGAAGGATCGGAATATAAAGTAAGTCAAACCAGAAAAACACTTGTAGAACAGCATCATTCCTGGAAAGCCGAAGCCTATAAGGGACAGCCGGGTAATCCTAATTCAAAACAAGTTGATGAAAATGGAATATTAATGCGTCCGAAGTTTTTGAGCAATCATACGCATTATTCACCTACCGATAAGGACGCACGCATCAGCGTAAAGCCGGGCAAAGCCCGTCAGCTTAATTATTATGGACAGCTGGCCGTAGATGATTCCCATCATGTAATCACCGGAGCGATGGCTGATTTTGCGGATAAAAGAGATAGTCAGTGTTTACCATCTATCCTTGGGCAAGCGATTGAAAACCTTAAGAAAAACGAAATACAAATAGATCAGGTAACCGCTGATACCGGATTTAGTAGTGGAGAAGCCCTAAGTTACTGCGAAACCAAGGGTATAGATGCGTATATTCCTAACCATGGACAATACAAAGCAAGCCGTGAAGGGTTTGTTTTTAATAAAGAACTAAATCAATACGAATGTACCCGGGGCAATAAAGCAATTCTGCCATTCCGACGGATAAGAACTGACAGCAAAGGTTATGAGTGGAAAGCCTATCGTTCGAATAATTCAAAATGTAAAAACTGCGCGTTACGAAAATCCTGCATAGGGAAAAGTGATTTTAAGAAACTGGAAGATACCATTGACAAGCCATATTACGACAGAATGCATGTCAAAATGCAAACTCAATATGCAAAGAAGATTACAAAGATTCGCAGCAGGACAGTAGAGCCTGTATTGGGAACACTGATCAATTTCCTGAATATGAAACGAGTCAATACCAGGGGTATACATCAGGCAACCAAACATGTGCTTATGGCAGCTTTAACCTACAATCTTAAAAAATATATGAAGTTTCAAACTAAAAAGGTACAATCGGTAGCTATTGCTCTGACCTACTTTGAAGAGAAATCTTTGGCTTGTTTAAATACGGGCATTTTTGAGATAATAAGAGGCTTTTTATACGATATAAATATCCCGCAAAGATTTAGAAGTTCAAAATTCAGAATGCAAATTATCGCGTCAAATTAAGCCGTTTTAAAAAGCATTCTCCTTTGCTGCCTCCTTTTTTGAGAGTTGTGCAACGGCTACTGCTGTTA
>CAYSHS010000614.1:0-1900 GCA_964430845.1 uncultured Pirellulales bacterium
CAAAACGCAAAACAAAGTGGAGCATTATGCGGAATATATTGAAATATGGCACAATGCTGGTATCTTAACGCATGTAGGGTATATTATCGGATTTCCGTATGATACACCTGAATCAATAAGAACAAATATCGAAACGTTAAAAAACGAGATCAAGGTGGATATGGCGTCTTTTTTTATTCTGACACCACTCCCGGGATCAAAAGACCATTATGACCTTGTCTGTTCAGGGGCATACCTTGATCCTGATCTGAACAAATATGATTCGTTCCACGCGGTTACCGAACATCCCCTCATGAGCCGAGAGGAGCTGTATAGATCGTACACTGAAGCCTGGAAATTGTTTTACGAGTTCGATAATCTGAAAATGATATTGGCTCGGGCACGGCAGCATAAATTCTGGGACATCAGCGCATTTGATCTCATGTGGTACAAAAACAGCCTTCTCGAACCGAGGCACCCCATGGTCACCGGCTTTATCAGGCGGAAAACCCGGAGGGATGTCCGCCCCGGATACCCTGTTCCCAATGTAACATCTTTTTTCATTCAGCGTATAACTGAGATGCTTTCCGGCATCCTGAAACGCGTCAAACTGGTCGCTGAGCTCCAGGAACTCTGGTGGCTCACTCGAAAACCTGATGACAACACGTTCAAACTTGTTTCCGATTTCTCGTCAGCTCTGAACGAAGCAAAACTTAGGATTACGTCAATTGACGTCAGTGAATCCTATAGAAAATTGGGTGACGAATTGAGTATAATATCTGCGTCGCTTTCAGAAAAAATAAGCGCTTACTACAATTCAAATCTCCTTAAGAAAAAACGCCGCCTCAGATTCAATAGACTGATTGAGGATATAAAAAAACAACTTGAAAATATCACCCATAAAGAATACTATGAACGCGGTGTCACTTCTTTAACGCATTTACTGGATGAAAAAACGAAACTCGCCGAAGAATTGGCTATGAAATATGTACAAAGACGACGGGTCATAAACCAATTTTGGAAATTGACAATCGAGCGGATTCGGCACGGAAGGGTATTCTCTATTCTCTTGTCTTCACCGAAGATATTTTTTAATATGATCAGGGACTTACGAATGAGCACGACGTTTATATATCATTTCTTCATCAATAAAATATGGCGTCAGAAGCGGCATGACTGATAATTTAAATGAAGATGGTAAGGTTTTCATAGAAAGTGACTCGGGAGTCTGTAACTTAGTGGAGTATCCAGCGAAAGAGATTTAAAATCCGCAAGGATCATTATCAACCTAAATTCCGAAACTATGAAGTTTAAAAGGAATTCAGTCTGTAAGTGGTGTAATAACGAGGTAAAATTTTACATCAAACGTTGCGTAACCAAAGAGAAAAGTGAATGATGACTTGTGTTTCTTCCCCCTTACCTATTTGTTATATGTACTCATTAGGTCATTCCCTATGTGCGGCTGAATTACTCTCTTTATCACCCCTGATAAACTTTTTCTCCATTTTCGGATCGATAGCGCCGTGGACTTCTCGCCCCGACACAAACAATTCCTTGCATGAACCAAGATGATTCCGAAAAAAGTATTATGCGGTTCTTCCGCTGGTGGGCGGTGGAATTCATAGTATAGAAAACCTCAAGCGGAGGTCATATGAAAACGATGTTGACAATAGGGATATCAAGTTGGCGTGGCTTTGCACGTCAATGCTAAAGAAAAGATTTGTCAGATTCATCCCTGACACAAGCATCGGAGAATTCAAAACCAATTAGTTTATAAAGGGATTGTAATCATTACTGATTTAGTGGTTATTTCTGCTTGATATGCAGGAGATTACTTTCTATCGAACCATTATCAACAGAAAATAAAATAATCCCATCATCGTACCTGAAAATGATGGGATTTTTTTATCAGAAAATATTT
>CAYSHS010000615.1:0-319 GCA_964430845.1 uncultured Pirellulales bacterium
TAACCTGGAAGCAATCTGTTTATTCAGAATTTGCATCATACAGACTATATCGCTCGACCTCGTCGGATTTGGATAACAAAACAGAACCTATTTTTATAACTCGCATCCAGGATGAAAATTATTATACCGATACAGGATTAGAAGGTGGTACAACCTATTATTATAGACTTTATGTGTATGATAATTCAGGCAAATCGGCAGGATCAAATATTGTCTCGGCAACAACATTGCCGAATGAACCGCCAACGCCATTAGACCCAGTATTGCTGAGTATTGAATCGGGAGAGGATGATTTTAGCTTTTCACTTTCATGGGAGCA
>CAYSHS010000615.1:329-908 GCA_964430845.1 uncultured Pirellulales bacterium
TTCTTCTCCAGATTTTGCTTCATATAGGCTTTTTCGTTCAAAGACTTCTGGTGTGACGGATAAATCTGAACCGATTTTTACAACACATACACGGGACGATAATTATCATACTGATTCGGGACTTGACGGCGATACGACTTATTATTATCGACTTTATGTATACAACAGTCTTGGTGAATCGGCTGGATCAAATGAGGTCACTGCAACTACACCGTCAAAAGATCCGGGCGTATTTCTAACGCCAGTAGCGATCAACGTCATGCCAGGAGATGATGATTTCAGCTTATCCATTTCATGGGGGCAATCAAATTATCCTGCATTCGCTTCTTACAGGCTATATCGTTCTACCTCTCCAGATGTGAATAATAATACAACGCCAATTTATACTACGCGCATCCAGGATGAAAACTATCGCACTGATTCAGGACTGGAAAGCGGCGTAACTTATTATTATCGTGTATATGTATATGAAATATCGGGCAATGCGGTAGGCTCTGAAGTCGTTTCGGGTACAACGCCTCTGAACAAACCACCCCAAGCTGTTACTCTCACAGCTCCAAAAGCTAAAGCTGCTAACTC
>CAYSHS010000615.1:918-1887 GCA_964430845.1 uncultured Pirellulales bacterium
TTAGGCTAACCTGGAACATGAATCATGATATCGATTTTGACTCTTATCGCATATTCCGTTCAAATACCGAGAAGATCGATACGCAAGTTGCGCCAATTATAATTATCAATGGTCAGGCAACTACGGCATATGATGATACTGATCTCGAAGCTGATACGGTCTATTATTATCAAATTTTCGTCTTTGATAAGGATGGCCTTTCATCTGGTAGTAACATAGTAAATGGAAAGACTTTTCCACAATGATGATTAACAAAAAAAATGAAAAGAAAATCTTTATGCATGCCAAATACTTCATTCTATGTTTTGTAATTCTATTTAGCTGTGCTCTTGCATATGCTAATGCGAACCAATATGTCATTGGAATTGATGACGTCATAGAGATAACCTTTTGGCAGGATCCGGAATTAAATACTACAGTAAAAGTTGGTCAGGATAGTCTTATTTCTTTGCCAGTAGGCGGGACTATAAAAGCTGCCGGCCTTACTACTGAAGGACTGGCCGAAGATATTGTAGAACAGATTTCAATTTTTAATCGGAGAATAACGAAGGCTAATGTTAAGGTTAAAGAATTCGGCAGCAATAAAGTCTATGTATTAGGCCATGTCATAAATCCTGGGAAATACACTTTTGAGGTTATTCCAAATTTGTGGGGTGTTCTTACCGAGGCAGGCGGTCCCGCCGAAAATGCGAACTTGAGTGAGGTAATGATAATTAGAAATCGGGATGGTAATGAAAAAACTATTAGTGTTGATATCAGCGAGCTGCTGAGGAATAATGACTTTGATAGCATCCCCAAAGTTGACGCCGGGGATAATATTTATGTCCCTGCTGTCATTGGGAATGCACCAAGCATAGGATTTCAAGGTGCTCAAACATCTCCCAATGTTCTTTTTGTTTATGGTGAAGTCGCTAATCCTGGCGTTATCACTTTTAACAAAGAATTAAATATTCTAGAAGCATTGATTAC
>CAYSHS010000616.1:0-1882 GCA_964430845.1 uncultured Pirellulales bacterium
AGCCGAGCTGGAAATCAATTTGGACCAGGTCAGGGAAATGCTCGCAAATGGAGCTAAACGTGCCAAAGCAATAGCTTCCCAAACGCTCGCAATAGCCAGAAAAGCAGTGGGATTGGATTATAGAAGTTATAATAAATAAGAAGTGCTTCTTCAAAAATATTAAATACTAAGCACAAAACTCTAAATACTAAACAAATATAAATTTCCAAAGCATAAATGTTTAAAACCTTTGATATTTGAAAATTTAAAATTGTTTAGAAATTAGAAATTGGAAATTAGGATTTTTTCTCGTATTTAGAAATTAGAATTTTGAATTTTATTGAATATGTCAGATTATCGTGTAAATCTTGATATTTTTGCAGGTCCTCTGGATTTGCTTTTGTACCTTGTTCGCAAGGAAGAGGTCGATATTTATGATATTCCAATCGCCAAAATCACCGATCAGTACATTCAGTACATCGAGTTGATAAAGAGCCTCGATATCGATTTGGCGGGCGATTTTTTAGTGATGGCAGCGACATTGATGCAGATAAAATCCGCGATGCTTCTGCCCAAAGCTGAAACAGACAAATTTCAGGACGAGGAAATAGGCGATCCGCGAAGGGAGCTTATCCGACAGCTCCTGGAATATAAAAAATTCAAAGACGCCGCAAATCTGCTCAACGCCGCCGCTAATGATCGTCTTGAGCGATTCGGACGTCCCGATACTGTTATCGAGTCTGTAAAAGAGGGAAACATGGAGCCTGAAGTTGACCTCGAACAGGTTACCATCTGGGACCTGCTGGAAGCATTCGATGCAGTTTGCAAAGCAATCGGCAATCCGCCTGATATAAGCTCGATTAAGGATGACACGCCCATCGACCTGTACCAGATCGAGATTTTGCATCGTCTTCAGACTGAAGGTCCCCTGATTTTCCAGCGAATTTTCGAGTCCTATACCAGGGCAGGTCACGCTGAGCCTGGGAGCAGTCGTATCGTTTTAGTTGGCCTTTTTCTGGCTATTCTCGAATTGATACGCGAGAAGCTAATCTGTATCGAGCAACCTGTGCCTGCTACTATTTATTTGCGTGCACTTACTGACGAGCCGGCAGAGCAGGCCGTTCAGACTGCTATTTTTTCAACTGAAACAGAGCGGGAGTCTCGTCTGGAAGCTCATGATACCGAACTTTCCGACCAGTCTGTGCCCATTGTCGCAATTGATTCGCAAGAGAATAAGAATGAGCAGGATACGAGTGAAGAAGTTTCCGAGCTTGATACCGAAAATCAGGAAGATATGGAAATCATGCAGGAACTTTCGGAAATTGGCGAGCCGCAGGAAGATTATGATATCTCAGACGAAGAGGAAGCAATTGAGGTAGATGAGTCGGAAATTGTCGAAATCGAATTGGAAGAAGAAATATCTGTAACCGATGTGTCTCCGGCTGAGAATGCAGAAGAACAGAAAATGCCACCGATAGCAATCACTGAGTTGCCGCCAGAAAAAACTATCAGCGAAGACCAAGAAGTCAAAAACGAAACTCAATCCAATTCAAGCGATACGAATCTTTAAACCGCACCGTTCTTAAAAAATGGGGTGCACATCCCAGCGACCTACATTTTATTTGTTATTCCTCTTTTACCTTTTTTTACTTTTATTTTCCTGGAATTTCTTTAAGATTAATCTCAGAGATTAATTACAGGAACTTAAAATGGAAACGAATGGGATAACGCAGAATCAAAACGATACTCAGAAAAAGTCTTCGTATCGAAAATACTTAATCGCATTCTTTCTATTCCTTGTATTATCGATAACTTCTGTTTTGACTTTTATTGGATTCAGCCAGTCAACAAAGACCGATTCGAATAGTGAATTGGTTTTTCGTAGAGCGGCTGCAAAAGAACT
>CAYSHS010000617.1:0-1873 GCA_964430845.1 uncultured Pirellulales bacterium
TGAGAAGTTTAGCAGAGGTAAGCATTCCTGTTTGGTCAATTTTTAAATTAGAAGTTATAAAACTTGTTTTCATTTTTTTCTTTCCATTTGTATTCGACCAATTCTTTTATCTGCTTTTTAAACTTCCATTAATTTTTCTCAACACTTCTTTGTTTACTATATAAGAAGGAATCTCTCCCTTTAGTACCTGCGCAACACCCTTGGCAGCACTTCTTTGAAGATCTTTTAAGGATGCATCTGAATAAAAAGAAACATGGGGAGTAATGATTATGTTATCTAATTTCAATAAATCATTATTCGAATCAATGGGCTCCTTTTCAGTTACATCTAAAGCAGCACCCGCAATCCATTTTTCCTTTAAAGCTCTGTATAAATCTTTTTCTCTAATTAAAGGTCCTCTTCCGGTATTAATTATAAAGGCTTTATCTTTCATTAATTTAAATTCCTTTTCAGTAAACATATATTTTGTAGTTTTGGTTAGTGGCACATGTAATGATATAATATCTGCTTCAGCTAATAAATCTTCCAAATTTACTTTTTTAACCTTATTTTGAGTCATAATAGATGAAGAAATATAAGGGTCATAAGCGAGCACATTTAAACCGAATGCTTGTGCTTTGTGAGAAACCATTCTTGCAATATGCCCAAAACCAACTAACCCTAATTCCATATTGCTTAATCTAAAAATCGGTTTAGATATTTTAAAATCCCATATCCCTTTTTTTACAGTGTTATTAAGTAAAACAATTTTTCTAATCAAAGCTAATAATAAGGCAATAGTGTGATCTGAAACCTCATCAATACAGTAGTTTAGAACATTTACAATACAAATTCCATGTTCTGTGGCAGCTTTAATATCAATATTATCTACCCCTATTCCATACCTCGCAATCACTTTGCACTTCTGAAGCGATTCAATAACTCGCCTCGTAATACTATTATATTCTACAAGTAAGCCATCTGCATCTTTGGCGATTTTAATTATTTCATCTTCTGATTTACACTGACCTAAAACTACCTCAGCATCAATTTTATTTAATTCTTCCTTTTCTATTTCAAATGATCCATAATCAGAATCAGTTATTACAACTTTAAATTTATAAGTTTTTTTATCAGTCATTTTTTTCTCCTTCCCTGCTCTTCTCTTGTTAAGGCAAAAAATAAATTCCATATTTCAAAAATCGCTTTTTATATTTATATTAATTTGCCATTCTTATTAAATCTCATTTTTTCAAGAACATGTCTTCTGCTTATCTTAAAAAATTTTTTATCCTTAATTTCTTTATAAATAGTGTCAGATACAATAATTTCACTTAATTTTAAATATTTTTTATTCCAACTAATCTGATACCAGAATCCCTTTTTTTAATAATATTTAAAGTTAAACCAATTTACCTCTTTTTAGCAATTTTCAGTTAAGGGGACTTTGGTTGCAAATAAATCTCTAGCAGTAATAGCATTTATTTAAGCTGAAGTAAAATATATACTATCGAATAATTATTTTGAAATAATATCTGCATAACGCATTAGCATTACCATGAGTCCTTTTGCTTAATCCTAAAACGACTATCTTTTCTACATTTGGATCTTTTACATCATTTTTTTGTTTTCCTCTAAAATGAATTAATCATTACAATTAATAAGAAATCAGTACCTTTAAAAATTGCTTTCCTTTTTACTTCTTTTCCTTTTAATTATATATATTATAAAATTAGGAATCTAAAGAAAATATCCGCAAACAAATGGCTCATGTCACTCCAAAATTGAAAGAAGCCTATTATGTTTTATCATAGTTTTACTAATTTTAAATCTCTTAAAATCAACGAACAACCCTTACACTGGCGCCTTTCATGACCCTTTCTACTTCTTCTTT
>CAYSHS010000618.1:0-1869 GCA_964430845.1 uncultured Pirellulales bacterium
TTATCCTTAGGATACCTACAGAATATCAAAAAGTATAAAAAATGTTACTATTGGACAGGTGAAACATATACCCCTTATGATTCACTCAAAGAATTGATTTTGAATAATTATCTTGATGTTTCAGAGAATTTCACGAGTACACCTGATTCATCCCGGGCTTATGGCGATTTTGTTCAAGGTGTTCTATTTGATAAAGCCGGATATATCTGGATATTGGAATCAAGATCACTTAGTGTTTTGATTGATGGTATATGGCATAGCTGTAAATCTGAATTGTTAGACGCAGGTTCAAGGACCGGCCAAGTAGATTACATTAACAGATGCGGAGATGGAAGGATATATGCGTCTGATTTTATGTTGGTACATGACAAGGGAATGTCTTTTTATGGATATGTTGAAAATGGTGTACCAGTTTTCGTAGCTGCTCCTCATTCTTCGAATTCGAAAGAAACGAGAAAGGCAGTGCGAGATGTTGATGATGGTTTATGGGTAGCTTGCAGTATAGCATCTTCTGCCGGCACATGTGACTCTATCACTGGACAATTTGCTCTCAGGATTAGGGGCTCAAATCAAACAGAGGAACTTGTAAATAAAGGCTGGGCTTTTCTTTCTGATAAATCAGGAAATGTGTGGTTAGGAAATATAAGAGGCGGAAACCCGGGAGAATTCAACATTTGGCGTAATGGTAAGATTGTTGATCTGGTTGATATACCAACTGCGGATAATTATTCGATTAATTTGTTCTCAGACAAAGAAGGTTCGGTATATGTCCGGACAGTTGCTGGGCTTTACCATTTAACCGCTTCTCGTGAATCGGATTATTCAGACTATGAAGTTGAAGATATCTATAACATAGTGAACCTGCCGGGAAACATACTTCAAATTAACTATAGCAAACAAGGTTATTTTGTGATACTTACTTATACATCCGGAAGTCCTCAAAGATATTATATTAATTTGGTTTATAAACCTCAAACGGCAGGACCTGATACATAAATTTCTTTGGAATAAGTTTCTCTTTAAAGATACTGCGTTAAAAAGAGATTCGTCAAATTAAGTTGCTATTTTGAGTATAGCACTCATCATGCTTTATACACTTAAAATACAAAAAGAATAAAATCTTAGAAATTCCAGAATTCATTTGAACTTCTTGGATTTTTTTGCATCTATACTTGTGTGTTCGAGATTTTATTTAAGGTATTTATGGAATCAGAGAAACATCTTGAAAATATTGTGATTCGCTGTAAGAGCGGGCAAAGAGAAGCTTTTGAGGAGTTATTCGAGCATTATCAGCCGCGGTTGAAATATTATGTCAGACGATTAGACTCAAGCGGCGAGACAGATGATATCCTGCAGGATATTTGGATAAAAGTTTTTCGCAAGATTGGCAAGCTTAAAGAAAATAGCTCTTTTCCGGTTTGGCTTTATCGTATTGCGAGAAATGAAGTTTTTGGAAGGTACAGGCAAAATGACAAGTTTGTCGAATTTCCGCAGGAGAATGAGCACCCCGAATACAATGATGATAATCATGAGTTTTCCGCAGAAGACGCTGAGAAGCTGCATAAAGCCCTGAACAAAATCCAGCCCTTTCACAGGGAAGTCCTGACGCTTTCGTTTATCGAGCAGATGTCGTACCAGCAAATTGCCGAGGTCATCGGGTGCAGTACAGGGACAGTCAGGTCACGAATATTTTATGCAAAACAATCTCTTCGCAAAGAAATGGAGAGTAACGATGGATAAAAATAAAATACTATCAGAAGAACTATTGAAAATTGACGGCATAGACCCGGCGAATATATCTGATACCGAACGAGCAACGTTCAAAGCAATGCTCGACAAAGAAAAAAAACATCTCGAAAAGCTCGAATC
>CAYSHS010000619.1:0-1864 GCA_964430845.1 uncultured Pirellulales bacterium
GCAAACGAAGGCAAGTTGAAATTTCCTGTTATTGCAGTGAATGACGCCGCGACCAAGCATTTGTTCGACAATCGTTACGGCACGGGCCAATCGACCGTCGATGGAATCATCCGGGCGACGGATTTTTTAATGGCCGGTAAAAGAGTTGTTGCGGCCGGCTACGGCTGGTGCGGGCGGGGTTTCGCAATGCGTGCCAGGGGAATGGGGGCGAATGTTATCGTAACCGAAGTGGACACAATCAAGGCGCTCGAAGCATCTATGGACGGTTTTCTGGTTATGCCCATGGCCGAAGCGGCGAAGGTCGGTGAGTTGTTTGTGACACTTACTGGTAATAAAAACGTCATACGGGCGGAACATTTCCGTGTGATGAAAGACAGGGCCGTTGTTGCCAACAGCGGACATTTCAATGTCGAGCTGGATATACCGGGCCTGAAGAAGCTCAGCAAAAAGATAATACGTAATGTGCGTCATTGCGTCGATGAATATGTGCTCAGAAATAACAAGCGTATATATCTTCTTGCCGAAGGACGGCTGATTAATCTTGCCGCTGCTGAGGGGCATCCTGCGAGCGTAATGGATATGAGTTTTGCGACACAGGCCCTGCAGGCCGAATATGTAGTCAAAAATCAGGGCAGGCTATCCGTTGCCGTTCACGATGTTCCAATGGAGATAGAACAACAGGTCGGCAGGCTCAAACTAAAGTCAATGTCGATAAATATCGACAAGCTTACTGCCGAGCAGATTGCTTATCTGGCCTCCAGCGGTGAAGGGACGTAAGTCAGCACCCCCCGTCTCTTGTTGTTTATGGTTCGAGTTACGTGCCGTGGCTAACGAGTCGCGACGAGGTGATGCTTATGGAAAGCAAAGAGACAGAAAAGGCGCCGTTGGTAGTCACGAAGTCTTTTATGACCTTTGGTCCCACGCTACACTACAGTCACAAAAACGTTCAAAGGTGCTGGATTCTCGCCATCGTGGCTTTTGGTATAAGCTGTCTTTTTTGGTCGAAGATAGCGACAGGCACTTTTTGGTCGTTGGAAATTGAATCCGTGCCGACGTCCGAGTTTTGGCGTCTGGACAAATCTCTTATCATTGTTGTAAGCATATTTGAATATCCCTGGCAGATTGTTGTTTTGGGACTGCTTATGGGTATTCTTGCGATTTCACCGGTTTTGATATCGCAACTAATGAGCTTTGAATACAGTCTTCCCTTTATACTGGAAGTTGTTTTTTTGGCCAATTTACCGGGTTTTGCAATCTGTCTTTTGATAAGCTGTTTTGCGGTAGCGTCCCGGCCGCTGCGTTTTCGCTCGCGCTTTATTGCAGCGGCTCTATGCACGGCTCCGCAGCTTATTTACTGGGGGTACTTCGGCGGCGCACGGGGGGTGGAACCGATGGAATGGGGTTTTTCTTTTGCGCCCTGGATTTGCGCCTGGCTCGAAAGCTTGATAATAGCGGGATTTGTGCTCGGTATAGGACACTTTACCCGTTACAAACCGGGCCTGGTTTGGATTTTCACCTCTCTTACACTTATCATAGCTGTGATTGTGTTTGAGGTTGCAATCGGTTTTGACGAGTTGGATTATCAGCTTTATGTGGCTAAAAATAATCCTGAGCACGTCGGCGAATTTCACGACCACAGTATAACCGAGACACTGGACAGAACAACCCAGGACCCTGCAATTCAGAAATATTTACAGGGTTTCTTCTACCCTACCGAACAAATTGCCCTGCGGGCGGAACTCAAAAGGGAAATTCAGCTCCAGTTAAATTACGACCGTTGGCCGACCTGGTTCAAAGCACCTCCTGAGCTGGAGTACCAGACGAAAAAAGAATGGCTGCTCAAACAATATGATCTGTTCATAGC
>CAYSHS010000620.1:0-1861 GCA_964430845.1 uncultured Pirellulales bacterium
TGTCCCCAGTTAATTTCATTTGCATCCTGAACCTGGGATTTTTCATCATCAGGAATCATTACAAAGTCAAGTTTATATGGTTTGTTCGGTAATACCAGCCCATTGAAATACTTCTTTTGTTCTACTGTTAACTCATATCCGACATCACCGGACATGGCAAGCCCACCCTGCTGACAATTGTTAGCTTCATAATGTCCTTCTTTGTTTGCATAGATTGTCGCTACATTAAAAACTACAGAATTATTCAAGGTATAGCCGGGCTTGAAATACAAACGATAGCTACCATTTTCATCGCTGAAAGTTTCACCTGTTGGCATTAATGAACCGATTCCGGCATGCGCTGAAATCTGAACATCCTTTACAGGATTGCCTTGTTCATCGGTGACTTTACCATAAACACAAAAAGGAGAAGTTGTGGTATTTGAATCTGTAATCTTATCATCTGTTTCATTTAGCATTGTTTCAGAAACGACTTCACGAAATACAACCCTGGGTAAATATGGATCAACTTCAGTTATTCGGTATGTTTTTGAATTGATAGTGAAAGGTTCATACAACAAAAACTGCTCACCACCTGTTTCGGAAGGATCTATTTTACCATCACCATCAATATCTATTCCCAAAACAGCATCTCGCTTATCCGTGCCGTCACCTTTCAGACGAAATTCCATCTGCTGGTCAAGATTAACTATTTCAAATATTCTGCCTCCGGATCCCCATGGTAACCTGCCAGAAAGATATGCACAGAACCAGTAATCACCTATTGGGAAATCATGTTCTCTTCGCTGTAATTCGATATAGACGGGACACTGATATTTATTGCCTGAATACTCCAGCGGCAGAGTAACTACTTTTTCAAATTTCGTTTTTTCAGAAGGCCAGGATTCAGACATAATTTGCCGGCCGACATTTCCTTCTGATATCGTAAGACTATTATGATCAACAATTACAGACCATATTTTCTGGCCAATCGAGATAAAGTCGATACCTTTTCCGGCCAACATTCCCTCTATTTGCTGGAAGGACAATACAAAGGCAACGCTCTGCTGACTATGAAAACTATCATCTCTTATGCCTGGATCAGCAAAATTCAGCTTTACATCATAACCAATTATTGGTGCTCCATTTAAATCAGGGGGTTTTCCGGAAGATTCGTCCGAAATTGCTATACCTCTTTCGTTTAAGTATCGCTCTATAGACTCGATGTGCATTGCAATTCCATTATCAAGCCCTTTTAATCTTCTTTGAATATCTTCTTCAGAATATCCGAACGCCGGATTTGGAATATCGAAGCGAAGACTTTTGATTTTTTGCTCTGTCGTTAAAGACTTTAACCATTTGTAAAGATCGGCTTGAGCCTGAGGTAATTGAGGCGTATGAATGTAACCTTCCGACCGAGCGAAAATTGTATGATTTGTCACCATATCAGGCCATTTGCTTATGATTATCTGATAATGCTTACGTGCCAGGGCATATTCATCATCAGTAGGCATAGAACCAGGTTTCCAGTTTTGAGAAAGGGTCGTTCCAATACCATAATGAGCTTCCAGCTCATATATACTGTCCGGATATTTATCGATGATTTTTTCATACATGCTGATTACTTCTTTTTTGGTTGCATAGCCGTACCCTATCATTGCGTGATACCCGTCTGCCTGCTGGAGTTCTTCATAAGGCGTTTCGGGCACGAAATCCTTTGGATGCCCACAGGGTGTAGTTTCAAATTCATGCCAGTTGGAACGAACCTCGAATGTCTCGTCTGTTTCTACATTGCGCACAACTAATGTAGCACATGCTCTGTATGTCCCCGGCCCATTGTCTCTTAAAGGAGCTCCATCTGCAAAGCTGCGCACTTTATGAG
>CAYSHS010000621.1:0-1857 GCA_964430845.1 uncultured Pirellulales bacterium
TGCGTCCCTCTGCTGACGCGAGGAACTCATTCGAGGCCGGTCATCAATGCTCGATGACCACCGAGTTAGTGAAAAGAAACGACCCGGTCGAATTAAAAGACCCGGATGATAATATTGTAAACGGCAATTTGGATTTGAGCGATAGCGGAGCTTTTATATTTTTCCCGAGAACGCAGAAATGCGGATTCTATCGCATTTTCGTAAAAAATAATTCAGTCGGCTCTGTCGCAGTGAATGTGAATCCTCTCGAGAGCAATTTCGAGGCATTGAGCGTTACACAATTAGAAGAGCTTGCACAAGTTTCACGTGCGCAATTTCACACGGCTGCAGGTAACCAAAGCAGTATTAGTGAACTGCTCAACGGAAAACAGCTCTGGCATTATTTTCTATTGCTTGCCATTGCTTTGCTGGCTCTCGAACAGATTTTTGTAATGATTTTGTATCGCGGGCATCCTGCCCGCGAATACACGGGCAAGATGTCCTTGCTGCGTAAAGTTTTGAAAAGATGATAATAAATTTCTGCAATGCAGGTAAAAGTTATGTTTGAAAACATAATATTTGATCCCGTTATTCCAATGCCTCTAATTGCAGGTATCGGTGCAATTATGAGCGCACTTATAATTGCGTATTATTTTACCGGCGCCAAAGGTACAGGAAAATTCAGGCGATTGCTCCTTACATTCATTCGTCTTTGCGCATTGTTTGTAATGATAGTGATATTGGCCAGACCTATGATGCAGAAGCCGCAGGAGCAGACTACCCAGAAGCCTGTAATTTGTGTGATGGCGGATACATCCGAGAGTATGAATACGAAAGACATCGACAAAAACAGCCGCTTTGAAACGATGATAAAAATACTCACGGATGATAAAAGCCATGTTCTTAAAGACCTGCAAAACAATTATGATTTGAGATTCTACAGTTTTGACAAAGACCTGCGCCGAATTTCGCTCCAGCAGTTTGCATCATCGCAGCGAGCAGAAGGCAAAGACACTCACATCACCGAATCCATGATGAAATTAGTTGAGAGCAATACAGATAAGAAACTGCGTTCCGTCCTGCTTATAAGCGATGGAAGAACCAATGAGATAGATAGTCTCGGAAGCGCACAAAATTTGGGGCGCTATCTCCGCTCTTTAAATGTACCCGTGTGGACGGTTCCTTTAGGCACTTCAATCGAGCCTAAGGATGTGTATATTACCGCAAAGCTAAGCTCGAATTATATTTTTGTCGATCAGCCTGCGACAATCCAGGTTTCCCTCACGGGTGTCGGTTTCAGCAATTCCTATGCGAAAGTAAGCCTGTACAGGGAAGATAAATATGTAACTTCCGAGCAGGTTCAAATCCGCAACGGCCGGGCCGAGCTTTCTTTTCCCATTCGCGAGGATACGAAAGGTCTTATCCAGTACAAGCTCGAAGTCGAGCCTTTAGAGGGAGAAAGCGACATTTATAATAATAAAAGGAGTATCATTGCAAGGGTGACCGATGAAAAAACAAAGGTGCTTGTAGTAGAAGCCGAGCCTCACTGGGACAGCAAGTTTCTGCTTCGCGCCCTGCGCGCCGATACCAATATCGAGGTTACTTCGATTTTTCAGATGAACCAGTATAAAACCTTCGCGATAGTCGAGAGTGCTTCTGAAGATAACATGTTCAATAAAACCGTCACTCCCGGCGCCAGGCTGCCGAAAACCAAAGAAGAGCTTTTCAAATACGACTGCCTTTTCCTCGGAAAGGACATCGAGCAGGCTTTCACTACCGAGGAGCTGAAGCTCCTGCAAAGCTATCTTACCGAAAGGGGAGGCAGCATAGTTTTCTTTCGAGGTAAGCCATATACCGACAAAAGCCCCGAGCTTGCGG
>CAYSHS010000622.1:0-1854 GCA_964430845.1 uncultured Pirellulales bacterium
GCCAATTCTCAACTACAATCTTGTAATATTCAATTGCCTTTTCATAATCGCCAAGCTCACGGCTGCATGAACCTGCGTAATGATAAAATTCTGCGGTTAATGAATTGTCAGCAGTTAATGTATTAGCCTCTATTGCATTTATAGTTTTAAGCCATATAGCCAAGGATTTCTTAAAATTAATCTTTAATTTCTCTTTGGCTAACGGCGGGGTTTGGACTCTGTATATCTCAAGCCCTTTATTATAGAACGCTTCTCCAATGCCCAAAATAGCTGTGCCTATGTTGGGATTATCTGCATAGTCGACGAATATCTCGTCAATTATCTGGTTTGCTTCTTCATCGAGGCCAAGATTGGCTGCTACTTTTGCAATTCCTGCCTCGGCGTATATTGTTTGCTGGTCGTCAGGCCAGGTGTTTATCGCATATTCGTACAGCTTTGAAGCTGAATCGAATTTATCGGCCTCACAATAAGCATCGCCTATGAGATTAACAACCTGGGGAAGGCTTTCGTTATCGCCAAAATCGGTAATAAGCCAGGCGGTTACAATATCGCTCGTATCGAAATCTGCAATACGCACACTTTCAATAGCAAAGCCCATATGCGTCCAAATCGAATCAGGCCCAGATATTCCTTCTGATGCCAGATCATATAAATCCCGCGCCTTTTCAGGCTGAATATCTCTCCAACGATAGTTATCTGCTATATTCTGAATAGCGTTATATATAGACGGATGCTCAGAGTAATTTTCCCTGAGCTTTTGGGTAGCTTCATCAGCCGCATCGAAGTCGCGAAGAGCGATTTCGGATATGGCAATACCCATCTGAGACCACATCGCATAATCAGCATCCGGATAGCTGTCAATTATATAATTGTAGAGACTGATGGCCTCCTCGTTATGATTTGTGCGGCGATAGGCATCACCTATCAAGCATAAAGCTGTGGCAATGTCATTATCACCTGCAAATTCATTGATAATCTGGTCTGTTAAGGCATTGCCTGTCTCGATATCTTTCAGGTCGATACTTGTAACAGCCAGACCTGCCTTGGGCCAGACCGAAACGAAGCTGTAAGGTCCTGTGACTGCTATTTCGTACATATCGTGAGCTTTGTCATTGATGGAGCGCCATCGGTAGTTATCTGCAATATTGCTTACGGCTTCTGAAAATTTCTCGTTACCAGCGTATTTTTCGCTAAGCTCAGTGAACGCTGCATCAGCTTGCGCCAAATCTCCGGTGGCTATATGAACGATTACAAGCTGTTTTTGAGCCTCGAAAACCTCGCTGCTTTCGGGCTTTTCCGCCAGGATTTGCTGATATATCGCCTTTGCCTCATCGTATTTGCTTTCGTTATAGAATTTATTCGCCTGCTCCAGAAGCTGATTGGAGCTGGTTTTCGCTGTAGCTGTAGCATACTGGGCTGAGTTTGCCCATGCGAAAGCGCCTAATAGAGCCAGTGCGGCTGCTATGGTTAATATTGGGATTAAAATCTCTTTTTTTCTCATTTGAGCACCTCCATGAAAAAAAATGTCAGTAATTTTTTCGCAGACTGTCTCTGCGGCACATTCTTATATATTCTCCATCTTTCCCATTTTCTTTCAGCCGCAAATATTCACAAAATTCACAAAATTACTTAAAAAAGTTATAAAATTCTTAAAAATCAGTCCGCCATACATGTCGGATAAACTCTAATCAGTGGTTATTATTAACTTTTCAGTTTCTCTGTGCCCTCGGTGGCTCGATTAATATAAACATCTTTTCTTCATTTTACTTCTGACTCCTGTATTCTGTTTTCTGTCTTCTTATATATAAGGCGTTTGTCAGAGGCAAAATATGGACACCAAAATTGAAATTTTTT
>CAYSHS010000623.1:0-1853 GCA_964430845.1 uncultured Pirellulales bacterium
AGCGGCTTAATTCGATTATTAGGCTGCTCACCTTTTTTTTTTGAATGAAACGTTTTTTTTATAATGACCAATAAATTTACCTCATCTTTTCTTTCCTCCTTTCTGAAAACTTTTCTTTTTGAAAAGAGGAACACTGTGAGCAAAAAAAAAACGCCATTCCCACGAAGGAATGACGCTATTTTCTTAAATTGGGCATGATTGTGCTGAAACTCATATCACGCCGATTAGCTTCACTTGCGTTCCTGTTCGCGAGAACACGGAAAACACCATTTTTATAAAAAACGGCATTTTCTTAAAAAGTGTTTTATCAGCTCCAGGCGAGGTTTTCTGGCTTGCATCTTACCTTGAGAATCCTTCCCATTCGATATTGATTATTAATCACGAACAGTGGATTGGGCTTAAAGCTCCGTAATGTCTCTCGGATTTCCGATTTAGCAGCTAATGTTTTTTATAGCTGTATCGGAACAGACGCTTACAGCGGCGCGACCGCCGCGGATTTTAACCGCGTTCCCATTTATATATCCCTTTATTAATTCGGGACCTGAAGTCGAATCATTATTTTTTCAAAGAACGGAATTACTAATACTATATACTTTACATGCAGTCAAAGAAAAAATTAAATTTTTCCAATTACGAGGCATGCGTTGTGGCCACCGAAGCCGAAGGAGTTGCTTAAAGCGTAATTGACTTTTTTCTGCTGGGATTTCAGGGGAACAAAGTTCATATCTGCTCCGCATTTTTCATCGGGATTTTCGAGGTTAATCGTAGGCGGGATAATCGAATCGGTAATTGTTTTTGCACATACTATAAGCTCGACTGCTCCACTGGCACCAAGCATATGGCCAAGACTGCTCTTTGTTGAGCTAACTGCGACTTTACTTGCATGATTACCGAATATGTTCCGTATCGCCGCACTTTCTGCAAGGTCGTTAAGCTCAGTGCCGGTTCCATGTGCGTTTATATAATCGATTTTTTCTTTTTCCAGTCCTGCATCGGCAATAGCCATCTCCATCGTTCTTGCAGCGCCATCGCCATCAGGCAGCGGAGCTGTAATGTGATAGCCGTCATCGGTAGCGCCATAGCCTAAAAGCTCGGCGTAAATCCTCGCACCCCGTTTTCGGGCATGACTTTCTTCCTCTAAAATCAGAACTCCGGCTCCTTCAGCAAGAACAAAGCCATCCCTGTCCTTATCGAAAGGTCTCGATGCGGCCTGGGGATTGTCATTTCGTGTGCTCAGCGACCTTGCGGCACAAAATGAAGCAAGACCGATTGGGGTTACGGCAGCTTCTGTGCCGCCTGTTATCATTATATCGCTGCGGCCTGCTAGAATATTGCAGAAAGCCTCTCCGATAGCATGATTACCCGAAGCGCAGGCACTCGAAACACAAAAATTGGGACCTCGCAGACCATAAGTTATCGCAATATTGCCGCTTGCTGCGTTTGCCATAAGTCTCGGAACGCAGAATGGAGAAACCTTGGAAGGTCCTTTATCAAGAATCCTAAGATGCTGGTCTTCGATTTCCTTGATGCCGCCAATACCCGTTCCAACGATAACGCCTGTTCGGAAAATATCCGTTTTGGAAAAATCCAGTCCGCTGTCCTCGATAGCCTGCTTTGCTGCGGCTACTGCAAACTGCGTGAAACGGTCCATTCTCTTGCTATCTCGCTGGTCTATATAACTTGCAGCATCAAATTCCCTGATTTCACCACCAAAACGAACGGGATATCTGCTTGTATCAAATGATTCAATTGATGATACGCCGCTCTTGCCTTCGCAAAGTGCAGTAAAAAGTCCATCCACACTTTCAGCTAAGGCCGTTATGCAACCCAGCCCGGTAATAACTACTCGTCTT
>CAYSHS010000624.1:0-1853 GCA_964430845.1 uncultured Pirellulales bacterium
CACCCTTTAAGGCCTCACACACCGTAATGGAGACGTCGGACGATTTGCTTGGAGCGGCAGGCAAAGGTATAACGCTCGTTGAATTGATGGAAACAGCAGAGGTGTACAGTCTCATAAACGAATATGAGATACTTGCTTCGTTGACGGAATCGAGGGATGTCGCTTCTGTAGCTGACTTTTTTGCAGAACGATCTCTTGAAGGGGATGTCTACTTGGAAAATACCCTTAACAATCTGTATGTGAACAGTAAAGAATTACAGGATTGGCTGGGTCTTGCGGCCCAGAGTGAGGCTCATGCCCACGCTGCATCCCTGAGAGTTGCAGAAATAAATACGTATGCGAAGATCACAAAGGATATTGAACGTTGCACAGATCTCATTAACGAAGCCTACTGGGATCTTGCTATAGCTAATGCTCTAGCAGCGACTATGTTGGAGTCCGTTAACGAGAATCCATTCGATTTAGAAAGCTTACTAAAGCTATTTGGTGCTGCACCAGATATGCCCAGCCAGATTGCTGGCAGACGCAGCGAAGTTCAGCGAATGGCTGATCTATCTGGTATTGCTATGAAGAGCCTGAGAACGTTGGAACTCTATCTCGCTGAGAGTATCGAGCTAGTCGAGGGTTTTGAAATAGACTTGGGTGATCGTCGTGTATATCTCCAGGCTACAGAGGGACTCTCACTGAGCGCTCTTGGTCAACCGATTCCTGATACTCGAACCGCTTATGCAACTGTCACAAATATCTCCCCAGACCCTATTCTTATTGTTGCCCACCCCCAAGCAAAACCTGCTGATATTAATATTTTTGGACTTGGAATTGTCCTCCAGCATGATGTCAATATCCCCGATGAACAGTTGAGAGAATTAATGCTGGATTACGACCGTTGTTTCAGTCTTGCAATCAACCGCAAAGAGTCAGGAAAATGGGTAACTATAACTTCAGGCTTATGGTATGAAATGCAAGTGCAAGAACCAATAGTGAACAGCTTCTGGGTATTACTTCCAGGCCAATCCATCGATCTAAGAGGCGAATTCTTACCAATGCCACGGCTTACAAAGGAAGAACCAATCAAAGTGGTCTGTCGAAGCGTATCTGAGTATGAGTTAACAGAGGTTGTAGTACCTTAAAGAAACATATCCTTGGAATACAAGAATTATGGTTTCATATAACCTTTTGTAGAATATAGTTAAAAAAAGCCATTGGACGAACATTATTGCAGGTTTGATGTCGATATATTAGGCTTTGTAACCTTTGAAACATAGATTGTAAATTACATTTGCACCCTTTAGGTTGTGTTTGTCGAAGGTAATAAGTTCCGAAATGTAATCACAGATTTTCATTTATCTCTTGAATATTTTAAGGCAGGCTGGACATAATAATTGACCTGAATCAATTTTCTTGCCTCTACCTGGTTCTATCTTATCTCCACAGGCTTCACATATTTGTTCTGGTTTCGAACTATTAACCCAACTTCCACAGTTTGTAAATAAATAAAATTTTTTGAGAAAATTTTACCATGATTCCAGCTTGTAAATGAGGATCAAGCTGGTCAAAATAATGAAAAAGCCGATGTAGTGAAAACCTACCCTATTCGGCGGCCCGTGGCTGTCGCTTGAGCTTATAAAACGGCTTGGTCTCGTAGAATTGTTCGAGCATCTTATACGAGTAAAAATTTAGCCTATTACTTCTTATAACATTTAATAATTAAAGCATTAGAATACTGTTTATTTATCCTTTATTTTAAATTATCTCGCTAAAACAACTTGTATTCAATTTCTAATGGTATATCATATAAGCAAATTTAAATTCTTATTGAATATGAATATAAATCATGAAGGATGAAAAATGAG
>CAYSHS010000625.1:0-1853 GCA_964430845.1 uncultured Pirellulales bacterium
GAACATCTCATAAAAGGAATATATAAGGCAGAACAAAAAAGACATAACTTAGTATTAAATAATGTGTTAGAGATATTATGGAATCTCTTATCCTGCTGTAGTGATTTGAATGAAGATTTTTTTTCGTGGTCAAATTTACCGGAATTTTCGGAAAATTCTGCCGGATAATTGTTAGCCATATTATTGTTTTTATAAAAATATGTTTTTGAATACACTTACTATTATTGCAGAAAACGAATGTAATAAAGTTGACTTGTATGAGATGCTTGATTAGACTACGATTAATAATAAACAAATATTAAATCAATAAAAAATTAGAAATATTCAGGGCAATTTAAAATGACAGAAAGTCGTTTTTCTTCATACTCAATGCGTGAAAACTGTGGATTGTTCGGTATTTTCGGCGATAAAGAAGCTGTAGAAAGTACCTACTTTGGCTTGCACAGCCTGCAACATCGCGGCCAGGAATCGGCGGGAATCGCTTCAAGCAATGGTGAAATCATTCAATGTTATACTGGAATGGGTACTGTCAGAAGGGTTTTCAGGAGCGGCACCGGTATTTTCGAGAAATTATCGAATCCGATAGCAATAGGCCATGTTCGTTATTCAACAGCAGGCTCAAGTAAAGTAATAAACAGCCAGCCTCTTTTGGTCGAATTTTCACGCGGACAGGTCGCAGTCGCACATAACGGCAACCTTATAAATGCCCCACTGCTTCGTGATGAATATGAAGCATACGGCAGCATATTCAAGACTACAAGCGATACCGAAGTTATCATTCACCTGCTGGCTAAACCGACTCATGTAAGCAAACCGGACCCTGTCGGACATGTTCTCAAACATCTTCAGGGTGCTTTCAGCCTTCTTTTTCTTTTTGCCGATAGGATTGAAGCGGCCCGCGACCCTTATGGAATCAAACCTTTATGTATAGGCCAGACCAAAAAGGGTGCATATGTAGTTGCAAGCGAAACATTCGCCTTCGATGCTATCGATGCGAAGTTTATCCGTGAAGTAGAGCCGGGCGAAATTGTGACTTTGGACAATGACGGCCTGCACAGCAGATTTTTTGTCACACCGGGAAAAATAAAACCTGCACACTGCATATTCGAGCATGTTTATTTTGCCAAACAGAACAGTGTAATATTTGGTGAAAATGTCCATGAGTTCAGGAAAAAACTTGGACGAACGCTGGCAATAGAGCATCCCGCCAGCGCAGATGTTGTGATACCTGTACCTGATTCAGGAACATCTGCCGCGATAGGTTACACAGAACAAAGCGGGATTCCTTTTGATATGGGACTGGTAAGAAGCCATTATGTGGGACGAACATTTATTTCGCCCGAGCAGAAACAGAGAGAGCTGGAGGTCAGGCTGAAACTGGCGATCGTAAAAGAAGTTGTTGTAGGAAAACGCATTGTTGTAATTGACGATTCTATTGTTCGCGGCACAACAACCAGGAGCAAGATAAGAGCTTTGCGACAGGCAGGAGCCAAGGAAATCCATCTCAGGGTGAGCTGCCCGCCAATCAGATATCCTTGTTTCTACGGGATTGATTTTCCAACTAAAGAAGAGCTTTTGGCAAATAATCGTAATCTCGAGCAAATCAGGAAATTCCTCGAAGTTGACAGTATAGGGTATATTTCCCTGGACGGATTACTGGATTGCGCAATTGAGCCGCACGAGAACTATTGCACTGCCTGCTGGAGCGGTTCATATCGAATTCCCGTAGATATTTTCGTTAATAAATACTCGCTTGAACATTATCAGCTCAACATGTTTGATGAATTTATAGATATATAACAAGAGTTTTGCAAAAATGAGAAAAGGCATATATTATTTAAGAAAATCGCTGA
>CAYSHS010000626.1:0-1846 GCA_964430845.1 uncultured Pirellulales bacterium
TTGTAGCATACTAAAGCCGTCTTTCAAGAGATTTTTCCGAAAATATGTATAATCTTTCCTCGCCTTTTTCGTATCAGTCGGCAAGTCAAACATTGCAAATATCCACACCGCTCTGTACCCGCTTATAATCATATCTCAGGTAAATCGATATATTTTTGCTCACCGGCAAAACATCGCTGCAAAGATGCCATAGTCCGGTGCAAACCAACCATTAGCGGCCCCTTAAAACCACCAATATTCACCTCATCATATAAAACCTCTAACAGCTTCGCTTTTGTCGTCTGCTCAAGATCATCCACCGGCCCAATATCGAAATAAATATCTCTGACCTTTTCTTCCACAAATCCCCTGAACGGCTCAAGCAAATCATCCGCTAAACAAAATGCGTTATAACGGTTTCTATGGTGAATCCCCAAAGACGGCAAAAGACCCGCCGAACACAGCGCCCTTGCAACTGCCGCTCTCATAACCGTATATCCATAGTTAAGCATATTATTCGGCGCCGCGCCGTTAATATCCCTGCGAAAAGCCTGTGGTGAGCCTGCCGGATCCATGTCCTGTAGAAATACCGGCCAGAATTTCCTGCTCGCCTGAGCTTCGATATTATTTGGATCGCCCGACCGCACCCTGTCCCGCAAAACCATCAGTGCTTTATATATATCACTGTCCTTGCCTGCCACTTTTGCCTGATGTTTAATCTTGGCCTTTACGATTTGTTTCCATAGTCGTTTCTTAACAGGCTCTTTCGCTCCTATCTGCTCTCGAAACCGCTCGGTCTGAACACTGTTGCTCTCAATAGGTAAAAGCATACCAGCCGGATGATGATTGCCTCCGCAAAGCACAATCGCCGCGCCTCGGTCTAATAACTCGGTGAATACCGAGTGTGTATATGTTACTCCGGAGTGATCAACTAATAATACCCCTATATCTTCACAGGGAATGCTCGATACCTGTTCGCCGTTCCGCTTCAAAACCAACTGCCCGTAACGAACAGATAAATACGTCTTTTCTTGTGATATCTCGACAATCCGCTTAATCATTGGCCGAATGTATCCTGCCGAGCATATCGACAGTTACTTTTCGGCCCTTTAATGTATTTGGTGATTTGCGCTGAATTATTGGTGGTTTATCGTTATCGCTTACTTTACCAGCGTATGTATGAGGACGCAGAATAATAGAAATATTATTTCCGGATTGAGTTATTTTTTGGATCCTGTGTAATTCTGCATTTTCATCATCAAGTTCAAGCATGAAAGACTCATTTTGAGCTAGTGAGCAGATAAACTTTTTTCCATCATTATATTCTTTGCATACAACAGCTTCTCCTCTCTGGCTTCTTCTAACTGCTTCATACATAGTAATAACTTTACCTTCTCTTTTGTTTTGTCCTTTTTTGTCTTCGTATTCAAATATTTCAATATGATGATTGTTTCCGGGTGCAACTGCGCGATATGGCTTACCATTTTGGTCTTTGAGCATAATCATATTATTGAAAACATCTTGTATCCTTACTTTTTTGATAGGTACTTTTTTCTTGCTTTGTGTATTTTTCATATGCAAAGGTTCATTCCAATCTTCCTTTGGAATCTTTTTATCCTTGTCAGGATTGATATTATGATTTCCTAATCTCTCCTTAACGATTTTCCTGATGATTGGATCAATGATTTTCTCTACCATCGGCCCCGTCAAATCCTCTAATCTTTTACTATAAACAAAAATATCCTGTCCTTTATCATCTTTCTGACCTGTTGGGCCATATGCGGTTTCCTTGTGCAATGCACCAGAAACCTTCCTTCGTACTCGATGCGAGACATTAATGTGTTTTACTTTTTCAGCGAGTTCTTCT
>CAYSHS010000627.1:0-1841 GCA_964430845.1 uncultured Pirellulales bacterium
AGAAAAACGAGGTATATATACCCGAAGTGCTCATTTCGGCTCGTGCGATGAAAATGGCTATGGAAGTTCTCGAGCCTGAGCTTGTCAAAGCAGGGGTCGAGCCGCTCGGAAAGCTCGCAATAGGAACAGTCCAGGGTGATTTGCACGATATAGGCAAGAACCTTGTTGCAATGATGCTTAAAGGAGCCGGCTTCGAGGTTTTTGACCTCGGAGTTGATGTCAAGCCTGAAAAATTCGTCGAAAAAATCAAAGAAACAGGCGTCCAGTTAATGGGAATGAGCACTCTTTTAACGACAACAATGCCTGGTATGGAAAAGACCATAAAAGCTCTCAGAAATGCAGGTCTTTCAGTTAAAGTCATAATAGGCGGCGCTCCTGTAACACAGGAATATGCAGATAAAATCGGCGCAAATGGTTATGCCCCCGACGCTGCGTCAGCAGTCGATGTCGCCAAAAGTCTCGTTGCTTAAAAAATTTGGATTAACTTAAAAAAGTTCGTGATTTTCATATAAGAATAATATGTAAGTCTTTGGGATTTATTGTGTTATGTCATCAGCAGATTGATTTTGGAATATTGATGAGTGAAGGCAAATTAAAAACAGCGATTCTCGGGCTCAACGAAGGCGGCAAACTACTCATGGAAGCGGCCCGCGAGACCGGCCTTTTCGATATAGAAGCAGTAGCAGACAAAGACATAAATCTCGTAGAAAAAACATCGCAGGAGCTAAAATGTGCAGCGTATGACGATTTCAGGCAATTGATTTCAGCGACTGATTCGAGTTTTAGCGAAACAGGCAGGGTGCTTCTCGTAGCGGCAGATACGCATATTTGCGATGAATACATCCGAATGGCGATGAAAAAACAATTTAATATTCTCAAGCTCCCGCCTGCCGCAAGGAATTTCGAGGAAGCAGCAGAGTTTGTCAGGCTTGGCGAGGAAGAAAAAATAATATTTACTATCGCCAACTCAGCCAGATACGCTCAAAGTTATCTTGCTTTGAGGGAATACCTCAGTCAAAACAAACTCGAGCAGGTTTTCCTTATGACAATCTTCTGTACCTTCAGCGAGCCTCCCCGCGATACATGGCATACCGACCCGAAGCTGTCGGGAGGCGGAGTTCTCCTGCACAACTGCTACAAAATAATCGACCAAATCGTACTGAACTTCGGCCTGGCACAGCAGGTGTACTCCCTTCAAACCAACCAGGCCAAAGACAAGCAGCAAAGGTCGTATCTTACTGAAGACACAGCAGTTACAACACTAAAATTCTCCGACACTCTCGTTGGCAATATTATAACATCCCGCCGGAGCGGCATGGGACCGCCGCAGGAATTTCTGAGATTTTTCGGCAAAGACAAAACCATGACCATCAACGAAAAGCAGCTAATCATCTGCGATAGACAGGGAGAAATCACAGATTTTCAGGAGTTCGACGATACCAGGCTCGACCGAACCACTGCGCTGCTCAGGGATTTTGCTCAAGCCATAATGGCGCCCCAGGAGAAAAAGCACATCAGCACAGGCAGAGAGAACCTAAACAACATGGCCGTAATAGAATCCGCATACCTTTCCTCAAGAACAGGATTCCCCGAGGAACCTGCCAGAATCCTCCAAATGCCCACTAACGTAACGGGCATTCAAATGGGCTTCGACTAAAAATTGGCTTTGTTTCATAAATTCCTTCCAATTTTTCGTAAAAAATTTCGATTTTTTCATATTATTTTCTATTTTTTAAACCACGAAGAACACCGAGAAGCACGAAGAGACGCGAAGCAAATAATTGTTTATAAACCTTCGTGATTCTTCGAGAGCTTACTACTCTGCGTAGTAGCCTGCGCTA
>CAYSHS010000628.1:0-1837 GCA_964430845.1 uncultured Pirellulales bacterium
CAAAGACAAGAAACTCGGGCAGATGGAAAAGGAAATAAAAAATCGAATCAATTCTTTCGAATGTTGAGACCTGACCCTGTTTCTTTTAGTCGAGGACGCTTCGCGCCCTCGACAATGCGCTGCGGATTACCATCCGCTTGCGCATTCGGCTTAAAATAGGTGAGAATGAGATTTCAGGATTTCATATGGAAGCATTGATAGAAGTCATGGAAGAAGAGCAAGAGCAAAATAGTGTTGCCAAAATAAATGACATTCTTTCGATACTCTGGAGTTCATATGAGCACATGTTCGAGGCAAGAGAAACTGTTTCTACGAGTGGGATTAACTTCCTGATGATTGTTGCCACGTTTTTGCCTATTTTTTGCCTCACGCTGTATATCGCTTTTGACAGCCGACTTTTTTTATTTCCCATAATATTCCAGGTTGCAGCGCTATTAATCTTGCTAAAAAGTTTTTTTATCAAAGGACAAATTCCTGATCTAAAATACAAGGATACTCTGGAGAAATTAGATGATAATTCCTTTGCAGTCTGGTTGTTTGCCACTTTAAAAGCAGCTGAAAATGGTACTCATATTCGCCTGAAAGCATTAAGGATACTTATCAAAAGATCACTATTTCTTTTAGTGTTTTCTATTTTCCTGACAGCATTAGCATCCCTTTTCATGATTTTAGAAGGAGGTCTTTTCCTGTACGTTGCGACAGCATTGTTGGTGCTTTTATTTTTGCTTTTATATCTTTTCTATAAAGAGGTGCCAGAGTTTCAGTTCGATAGTGAAGAAAAAAGGATTAAAGACGATATCGATAAATGGCTCAAAGAGCATAGACGGGACAAAAACACCAGATCAGATCCCGACTCTAAATTGGCTTAGCCGAACATTGCTGCTCCAGGGGACAGCGAAAAAGCCCGCTGCCCCTGAGCAGCCCGTTAGCGGTCAATGATCCCATAGCTTGATTCAATATTGATGGCTTCCATACTGTAATAATCAAAGGAGAGTACCGATGGCAGATTGCATAAAATGTAATAAAAAATTTGGAGCTTTTTCAAAAAAGCACAAAGTTGGAAACGATGTATATTGCCCCTCTTGCTATTCTGATTACATGAAGGAAGCTAAAGAAAAGATGGAAGCAAAACAAGCCAAGGATATGGAAATAATTAGCAAATATGTACAAAAATATATTCTTAGGTTAACACCACAAGAAGTCGTTTTTATCGATGACATCACCAAATGGCCATATAAACTCATTACTGAGGAATACCCTGATGATACAGTTATAGAACTATGTGAAAAGTATAGCATTATTAAAAACCCCAGAGAATCGCTTAAGTCAGCTTTGATCGATGATTACAGAAATTTTAGATCATTAAACGCTTTATCTGCTGCAATATCTTTTGAACTACATGAGTTGGAGATTTTTAAAGATAATTTTGATTTTTATATAGAATGTTACGAGCTCGGAACTCTTTCGGGAGCGAGGATACCCCCCGACAAACTTGGGCATGTTCTTGAAAAGCTCAATATTCAGCTTACTTTTATGAACGATTTGGAGAAGCTTATTAAATTATGCGTAAGAGATGGTGTGAATAATGAATCGGCATTTAACAATATTATCAACTCTGTCATGATCGAGATTAATTCACAAATTAATGATGCATTTGAAACTACCACAAATGAAATTTACCATAAAAAGAATCGGGGTCAGGTCTCAACAATCAACATAAGATGTGGTAAAAGAGTTAAAAACATTCGGAGACAAAACTTGCCTTGCTTTGATGATTTTTAAGATGGGCGAATCGGGTCAATTTTGTTGATTGTTGAGACCCGACCCCGGTTCATTC
>CAYSHS010000629.1:0-1835 GCA_964430845.1 uncultured Pirellulales bacterium
AGAGGAATTACAAAATTGGGAGAGCACAGGATTGGGATACTAAGTTTGAACTAAAAGAATCAGAGAAAAGAATCAGGTTCCAAAATATTTAGCTTCCCTTGATTATCAACCAACGGTGACGGAGAATCCCGGAAAGACAGCGAAAAACGTAGCAGTAAAAGCAGCTAAAGAAGCGGTAAAAGCTGAAACAGCAAAATCTAATCAGCTTGTTGAATTCTTGGAAAAACTGATAGAGTTCGCGAAATCGGCAGGACTACGGATAGAAACATTAGTTAAAGCAGCAATGAATGCCATCAAAAATGCTCAGCCGAAAAATTTGACACCAGAACGAATAAGAACAGAAGAATTTCTCAATAAACAGCGAGATTTGGAAAGAAATGCGCCTATACAAGATCCAGGGCGTGCTGACTGGTACTTCATAGAGCAGCAGCTTTTACAAGAGGATAGAGATATTGATACTGGAGATGCAGGTGGGAAATTCTAATTTTCTTCATTATATGACAAGGTGAACTTTTCGTTATGTTGAAAATTAACAATTCTGCAAACATAATCTCTTATCAGATGAAGCTAAATGTGAAGAAAATATTTTACTGTTGCTCATTATTGCTCTTACTTAGTATTTTCGCCGATTGTCCTTGTTTAATCGCTGCCGGCGAAGATTTACAATCTCTGTTGGATCTATCAAAGGAAGCTTATGATAAAAAAGAATATCAAGCCTCAATAGTGTATGGCGAGAAAGCAATTGAAATGTATCCGACCGCGGAAGGAATAGATAGTACTAAAGGAAGGGTAGCAGAATCATATCTTAAATTAGGTAAATTTAAAAAAGCCAGGGCTATATTCAATGATTTGAAAAAAAAGAACCCAAATTCTAAAAATAGTGACTTTTGGCAACTTAAGTTGTCATATATAGATTATAAGGAGAGTAAATTTGAAACCGCACTTGAGGGATTTAAGAATTTAGTAAAAAATCATCCGGATTCTGAGTATGTGCCAAACGCCTTACTTATTACTTCGTATATATACAGGAAGATCGGAGATTATGACTCAGCGATTAAGTATGCTGAAAAAATAATTCATGACTATCCGAAAAGCAAGTTTCTGGAAAAGGCCGAATTAGCGGTTGGTACCAATCTCCTTAAGAAGAGGGAATATGGTAAAGCAGCCGAGAAGTATAAACAATTCATAGATAACCATAAAGGCAGCGGAAATCTTGCTGATGCATTTTACTACCTAGGTCAAAGTTATGTCCCGCATACGGGAATTTATCCCGGCAAGCCGGAGACTGCTATAAAATATTTTGAGAAAGTAATAAAAGAATATCCGAACAACAGTCTTACTCCCTTTGCGGAAGATGCCATAGCATATATTTACTATAAATTAAAAAACTACGATCAGGCTATTTCTTATTTCAAAAAGCACATCGAAGGTTATCAACCGGATATTCATACTGAGTTCTCACTGTATCACCTGGCTAAGTCTTATCAGGCAAAAGGGAATAGCGATGAAGCTAAAAAGATATTTGAGCAACTCATAGAAAAATCCCCTCACAGTAAATTTGCAGCTGACGCGAAGTTCGATTTAGGCTATATCTTGTATAAAAAAGGAGATACTAAACGAGCTTTAACTATATTAAATGAAGCAATTAATCAATATCCCGATGATTTTAGAGTTCCCTGGGCTCTCGATATCATCTCCGGAGCATTTGAAAAAGAAAGAAAATATAAAAAGGTAATAGAAACGTTACATAAGTTGATAAATAATTATCCTCAAGCCAGAATTATCCCGGGTGCTCAACATGACCTTGGAGTTGCTTATTATTTCAATGGAGATTA
>CAYSHS010000630.1:0-1834 GCA_964430845.1 uncultured Pirellulales bacterium
TGTATTAATGGCCCATGCATCAAAAGCACGAACCTCTTCTCTGGTCATCACGATATTATTCTTATCCTGTGAATACTTCTCCATATTCGGTCATTATATATAACGTCATATAGCTGTCAATTGACACATCAACTTTAGACTATTACAATACCTGATCAATATCCCTTTTATGCCTGTTAAGGGATGAATAATATAAAACAGGATACATTAAATGCAGATATTATTAACAAATGACGACGGTATATTCGCGCCCGGATTGGCCGCTATTTATAAAGAACTGATCAAAATAGGTGATGTAACGGTTGCAGCACCGGCTGACAGCCGCTCAGGGGCAAGCCACAGCGTTACCTTTTCGCACCCGTTGGTATGTAACAAAGTTGATATAAACGGCCAATTTACCGGTTACAGTATTCAGGGTTCACCGGCTGATTGTGTAAAACTTGCCGCAATGCAATTACATAAAGATCCGTTCGATTTGTTAGTTGCAGGAATAAATAACGGGGCAAATGCGGGAATAAATGTTTACTATTCCGGCACAGTCGCCGCAGCAATGGAAGGTGCGTTCTTAAAAATCCCAGCGGTAGCAATGAGCCTTTCCTGGGAAGAAAATATGGACTTCCAGACGGCGGCAGGTTACTGCGTGAAAATCCTAAATAAACTCATACCGATAAGAAATAACGGCGTTATAAACATCAATATCCCGCAATTATCTAAAGGCAGGCCGAAAGGTATCCAGGTTGTTCCCCAATCCAGTAAAGGCTTCGACGAATCTTATATTCAGCAAAAAAACGAGCAAGGGCAAACAGTTTTTCAATTAATCGGCAGGGAGCATTTAACCGACCATGCACCTGTCGATACCAGGTCGCTGGAAGAAGGTTTTATTACGATAACGGTCCTTACCCCGGATATGACTAATAAAAGAAAAACCAACAACTTAAAGACTAAATTCAAAGATTTTGTCCTATAAATTGTTGACTTTTTCCGATTTATCCAATAGAATATTAAGTGATACTATCGAGAAATTCTACAGCGAAAAAACGTATTTTGCTGGAACATATTCATATTTCGATAGTAATTATTATTAAGTGAATTGCGATTATTCCCACAGGACTTGAGAAATAAAGATTAATATCCTAAAGGAAATAAAATAATGAAGAAAAAAGCCTTTACCTTAATTGAGTTACTGGTCGTTATTGCTATTATAGCCCTCCTGATGGGCATTCTGATGCCCGCCTTGCAGAAAGTCAGAGACCAGGCCAAGCGAACGCACTGCGTAGCAAACGTAAGAACTTTATCCCTGGGATGGACGATGTATGTAGGTGAAAACGATGATAAAATGCCCGGGGCTATGATTAATGGTAATGACGATGCGTGGGTTAAGGAACCACCCGATAATGCAACTTTGGAGCAAAAATTAGAGACTATTCGAGAAGGTGTCCTTTTCACTTACGTGGGTAAAACAGTCGAAGTTTACCGCTGCCCGGCGGATATAAGATTGAAAGATCCCAGCCAGGGTGCATATCGCAGTTTTTCCATTGCCAACGGAGCAAATGGAGAAACCTGGCCGGGAACCCATGTTCCGGCAAGAAGATATTCAGAAATAAAAAGTCCTGCTACGAAATATTTGTTCATCGAAGATCTCGACCCCAGAGGTTCCAATGTAGGCTCCTGGCAAATGAATTTTGGACCGCCAAGATTCATTGATCCCGTCGCAATGTGGCACAAAGAGAAGACCACTTTGGGATTTGCAGATGGTCACTCCGATATACACAGGTGGGTAGATCCTACATTCATCGAATGGTGCGAAGGTGGGATGTATAATCCTACGGCTTTT
>CAYSHS010000631.1:0-1828 GCA_964430845.1 uncultured Pirellulales bacterium
ACTATGAGAAATGGAGTAGCCATTCAAACCTCCAACTACGATTGGGACAACGTCTCTGTTTTTTTAATTACTGCATTTGGCAATTCTGCGGCCCGATCCAGTTGGTCTGCAATCTCGTCTGGAGTGATACAGAATATAACATCTGGTCTTATCTCATTAGCTAAATAATCTAATTCAGAAGCATATAATTGAACCGCTCCTTTAATAATTTCGCCAGAAGTTTTCAGGCTTTCTAATTTCTTGATTCCACTCAAAGATAAATACCGTATTGCTCGTTCAGGGCATTCCCATTCGGCATTAAAGGGAGAGTTCTTGCCAAAGCCCGGGAACTTAGGAAAGAGGTTAGATTTAGACGTATCTTTTGCGTCAATACCATCATTACATTTTTTGAACCACTCAAGGAAACAATTCGTTGATTCGGGCAATCCGACCACAGCTATATTTATTTTCTTTGCGTCTTCACGCTCCCTACTGTCTAATGTCCCGTGATTGAGTATCCCAAATTTAATATCTATATGACGGTTTCCATTGCCAAATTCTAACTCTATTTCGTCAATAAATCCTGTTTTTAGCATTAGAACAGACCTCCGTCATCTGGGTCAAATGTAACTGGCACATCATTTTCGAGCCAATCTTTATCTGAAATACCTCTCTCGCATTCTACCTTAAGAATATCACCAAAAGTTATCAAATGATTCACTTGTTGATTGTGGTTAAAAAGATTTTTGCCTTCAATCAATTTCCTTTGCCACATAATAGTTTGATTCAAAACTGCACCTTGGCGTTCTAACCGTTTAATTCCAGATAACAAATCTTCTCCATACAAATACGGTGTTTTGCCATCAGTTGTATAAATATAATCAGAAACAATGGCTAAGTACCAACAGTTATTAACTTGTAAGAAAGTTGCTCTGAAAGCACTGTGCCTAAGGCAATTTATTTCTTTCGTTTGTGAATTTCTCATTACTTTGACAACTTCACGGGAGGTTCCTTTTTTAGAACTTCTATAGGAATATCTGTAAGGCTTATAGTCTCCACTGGGATCGCGTTTTGCAGGAAAATAAAAACAATGCTCCTTGCTTGAATGCCAAAGATGGATAGTATCCATGTCATGCTGCAAAGCCTGATTCATCAGTCTTACAAACTCTCGCTGAACATCTGGATCATCGGAGTCAGACCACTCATCAATATCAAATTGCTCAACTGAGCCTCTATCACAGATTTGGGGCCAAGGCTGTTCACGTAAATCATGAAAACTCCGAATCATCTTTTCTGTCAACAGCCATCCTCTTGGCAAGTCAATTTCATTATCTTTTGCCAAGTCAAAAATTTCTTGAGGTTCTCGATAACCCGTAGATGCAGAATAAATGAAATCTGGCAACTTCTTAATCTCAATCAGATTGGTGTGCAAAGTTTCCTTATATCCCATTGCTGGCATATATGGGCCTATATCCTTGTGGACGGCCAATTTCATCAGGGCATTCGCAGCAGAAATATCGAACCTGTCCTTAACTTTGTTAAAAGTAATTTTTGCTTGCTTTCTTCGTTTTGTGTCAGCAAAGTATGCTTTGACATCAACCCAACACGCCTCTCGCTTTCTTAAGTCAACTTTCACTAAAATTACTGGGGTGTTACCATTCATCCAGTAATCAATATCCCTGTTGTTACAGTAGTGAAAGAGATTGTTTCCAACTTTAGCACTTGTTGTCGCTTTGACCTGAACTTGTATGATATAATTAGTCGCTTCTCCTGCTTCAGGATCTCTTATTTCAATAGTCCCATCAATACCAGCATCAAGACTGGCATTGGTAGGATGCCATCCAAAGCC
>CAYSHS010000632.1:0-1824 GCA_964430845.1 uncultured Pirellulales bacterium
AAACTTGGAAAAAACAAACACATCTGTTTTATATAAGCTATAATGATACAAATATGTCGTTAGTATTATTAAAATAAGGTTAATTTATGTCTGATACAAAATCGGAATCAATAAAAGAGATTTCAGAACCGACTCGTCATGTTCGGGAGCTGGAGACGCTTTACAGGATTAGCCAAATACTTGCATCCGGTGCTCAGCAGAGACAGACTCTTGCAGAGGTTCTCGATGCTCTTGAGAGCGAGCTTGGTCTCAACAGGGGAACTATTACACTTTTGTCACCGGAAAGCTCCGAGATAAAAATTGAGGTTGCTCACAACGTTTCATTAGAGAAGAGCCGCAAAATCAGCTACAGGCTGGGCGAAGGCATAACGGGCAAAGTAATAGAAACAGGCAAAGCTATTATTGTGCCGAAGGTATCGAAAGAGCCGATGTTTCTCAACAGGTTCGAGCGGATCAAAAATACTGAAGAGGAAATAAGCTTTATTTGCGTTCCTATTTCAATTGGGCGCAAGATAATTGGAACGATTTCGGTAGATAGAGTTTATGACCAGCACAGGTCGCTGGATGAGGACAAGCGTGTTTTGAGTATTATAGCAAGTATGATTGCCAACGATGTCAAGTCCCGCCAGGAAGCATTCCTTCGCAGGCAGGAGCTTGAAAGTGAGAACATCAGACTGCGTCACGAGCTTCAGGACAAATTTCGTCCTGAAAATATAATCGGCAACTCCGGCACAATGCGTGACGTTTATAGCCAGATTCACCAGGTAGCTGCAGGCGATACTACCGTGCTTATTCGAGGTGAATCGGGCACAGGAAAAGAGCTGGTTGCACACGCGATTCATTACTCCAGTCCCAGGAGGGAAGGTCCTTTTATAAAGGTAAATTGTGCCGCATTAAATGAAAACCTTCTCGAAAGCGAATTGTTCGGCCACGAGAAAGGCGCTTTTACAGGCGCGATACAAAGCCGCAAGGGAAGAATGGAAGAAGCTGATGGCGGCACACTTTTTCTCGATGAAGTAGGTGACTTTTCACCTATGACACAGGTCAAACTTTTGCGTGTGCTACAGGAGCGTCAGTTCGAGAGAGTTGGAAGCAATCGAACGATAAGAACGAACACTCGAATTGTAGCCGCAACCAACCGCGATTTGGAAAAAGCTGTGATGGATAATACTTTTCGCCAGGACCTTTACTATCGTATTAATGTATTCCCGATTTTTCTGCCACCTTTGCGAGATCGCAAGGACGATATTCTATTACTGGCTGATTTCTTCGTCGAGCAGTATGCAAAAAAAATGAACAAAGACGTGCGTCGAATCAGCACGCCCGCAATCAATATGATGGTCGCATATCACTGGCCCGGAAATGTGCGTGAGCTGGAAAACTGCATCGAAAGGGCGGTTCTGCTGAGCAATGACGGCGTAATACACGGCCACCATCTCCCCCCGACTTTGCAGACTTCCGATGCTTCCGATACTATCGGAACAGGCTCTCTGCAGGAAAGGGTGAACCTGTATGAGCGTGACATTATTGTCGATGCACTGAAGCGCTGCAACGGCAGCCTCGCCGCCGCAGCAAGAGACCTCGGAACCACCCCTCGAATAATAGGCTACAAAGTAAAAGAGCTGGACATCGACTACAGACGATACAGAAGATTATAAGTATCTGTAAAATAAAGACTTATGTTAATAAGTAGCCGCTGCCGTTAAAGGCCGCATATTTTATCCATTTTAACACCTGTCCTCCGTAGCTTTAGCGAAGGAGGATTGGCTTTGTTTTTACATTTATCGCAGAGTGAGCCGAGTCCGCTCCTTCGACTTTGATCAG
>CAYSHS010000633.1:0-1809 GCA_964430845.1 uncultured Pirellulales bacterium
AGACAATCTGATGTACCCGAATGGAACGGGAACTTATTTAAATGAAAATCAAAGGCCTGCAATTCTTGGACTTGCCGAGCAGGTTGGTTATAAAAGGTCATCTTTAGCTCAGGCATATGCTCAAGATGTAATCAAGGGACTTAGACATAAAAGTCCCGGTTCATTGTTTTACTCCGAAGGCTGGACTATAAAAGCTGACACTCGTGGTGACGTTCTCGCTAACGGCCAGCCATTTACAGGCGGGCCGGATATAGAAGCGTTTATTGCAAAGACCGGCCGAATAGATGCTAACGATTACGAACGCATGCTCGTTTTAAAATATTATTTTGCTGGTACAATACTCGATTCATCTATGGATACTTATTTAAGAACGTATAATTATGACCATAATAATGATTCGAACGAACCTCAGGGCGATCCCTTTGATACCTTTGACGCCGTAATTGGAATGAACTTTTCACAGTCCGTTGCGCCATATGCCGGCCTCATTAATTTACAGACAGCAGAAAAACAATTTATCTATTTGCCGGAGGCTAAGGTTACTTTCGATTATGATTTTAATAGAACCAGGATCAAAGCTGAAATTCCTTTTAGTTCACTTGAGCCTTATTTGCCTGAGAATATAATGAGTGGTTTTAGAAATGGTGATAAGTTGGATATTTTAACAAAATCTTATATCTTCTACTATGATTCGTCTCAGAGCCAGTTTGTTTCTATTGAGGATGAAATCGAAAATATTAAACTTGAGGCAACACCAAAACCAATATCAACTGTTGCCTCTTATTTTGCTTTGGACGAATCCGAAGTTAGCACTACTGCGGGCTTCAATTCCTATAGCGCAAAACCGGTTAATCTCCCTGAGCCAAATGAATATATACCAGACTTTCTGGAATTACTATTCAGCGGCTCTGTTCCTCTTCTCGAAGAAGGTACGAGAGTTTCACAGTTCATTAACTTTTACGATTCTTCGGATAACAGAGGATTTTTTACCGAAGATAATAATTATCCGGATGCGACTTTCCCCATAGATGTTTTAGAGCAGCCGGCATCGAATCCAGGCGCAGGTGACGATGATGATTATTTCGGAACTGAAATAAAAACAGCGATATATCTAACGCCAGGTCTGCATATAATAGGCGCCCCGGGTAATGGTTACGTATCTATTAAAATCGGTGACACTGAAATTGGATCGTCAATGCCCAGAGATTTTATGGATCATGCAGATTATAATGATGTAAACAATGTTGATCCGAATTCATGGAACCATTCATATAATCACGATTATACACAAGATGCTAATGACATGGAGGTCATCACTTATCGTGATTGGGCGTTTAATGTTGAAACGGAAGGCTATTATTATTTCAAGGTCAGGGCCTGGTATGAAACAGGCGGCGCTTCCCTTGAAGTCACTGAGATTCTCAACAATGGGAATCGTGTTCTATTAGGTGATTCTGATAAAGGTGGTTCACCTGTGTATCTTCCAACTAAAATCGATTTTTAATATAACTAAATTATTTAGATTAGCATATATTCAATATATTAGAACATGAAAAATTTAACTTCGTATTAAGTATTAGTTGGGTATTTTAAACATATTTCAAACTTACCAAAATAGAAAGGGGGACTGTAAAATGGAAACCTTTCAAAAAATAATCCAAAAAATGAGCGTTATAGCGATAATCTTTTTATACCTGCAGATTGCGGCATATTCGCAAACCCGTGCTCCTGATACAAGCTATATGAAAGAAATCGATCCGAACACAGGTCTTGTGTCAATCGAGCAGGTTACGTTTTTCTTCGATTCGG
>CAYSHS010000634.1:0-1804 GCA_964430845.1 uncultured Pirellulales bacterium
CCAACGAACTCACACAGTTGTATGGGAAAAGATGGCGAATCGAAACGCTTCTTCAATGCCTGAAAATAAACGCCTCTGCCGATATACTGAGGAGTAAAAGCCCTGTGGCAATTCGAAAGGAGCTTGCCGCTCGTGTAATAGCGGTGAATATCATACGTATGATCATGCTGGAGTCGGCTGTTGCCAATAATGTTGATCCTGTGCGAATTAGTTTTGTCGGCGCGGTTCGTGCCATATTGACTTATGCGCCTTCTTTAGCAATCGAACCGCTCTGGAAATTGCCGCAAATATATAATGCGATGTTTGTGGAAATTGCATCGAATGTTGTACCTTGGCGGCCAGGCAGAATTGAACCAAGAGCAATTACCAGAGAAAATAAACATTACCCGAGATTAAAGACGACTCGTGCCGAATGGAGGAAGAGATATGCTGCTTAAGGAACCGCCATTCGGGACAGTCACCTATTAATACCTTGATACCACGCCGTGTATCTATTGCCGCAATTCGATACAGTCACCATTATATGTTTGACATGTTTTTACTTGTTTGCTAACCTGCTTTCATGCCGAGATTAGCCAGAGCAGTAGCGGTCGGGTTTGCCCATCATATTACCCAGCGAGGTAACAATCGCCAGGATGTGTTTTTTGTCGATGATGATCGTCAGGTGTATCTGGAGCTGTTAAAAGAGCAGGCGGACAAATACGCACTGGAGCTGGTCGGCTATTGCCTGATGGGAAATCATATACACATTGTCGCGATACCACATGCAGAGGATTCACTCGCCAAGGGCATCGGCAGAACGCACTTTCGCTACACGCAATATATCAACCGTTTTCATAAACGCAGCGGCCATCTGTGGCAGGGACGCTTCTATTCCTGTGCGATGGACGAAAGGCATTTCTGGAAGGCTATGAAATATGTTGAGCTTAATCCTGTTCGTTCACGGCTGTGCCGTAAGCCGTGGCGTTATGAGTGGTCGAGCGCGGCTGTGCATATTGATGTAAAGGCAAAGTCGGATATTTTGAATTTGTCGCGTTGGTACGATAAGATATCTGCGGTACAGTGGCGTAAGGAGCTCGAGGGCGGGCTTTCGGATTCGGAACTTGGACGGCTAAGACTTAATACCAATACGGGAAGACCTTTGGGCAGTGATAGTTTTTTGAGCAAACTCGAAAAATTGATCGGCCGAAGGATTCGTCCGCTACCGGTTGGAAGGCCAAGTAAGAAAAGGAAAAAAAAAGAAAATACGAAATAATATAGGACAGTGGAGCTGGTGTAAAAGCCATCCCATGATTTTAACAATGGATTGCCATTGACTACTGAATGGCTGTCTTATATTTATAATCCTTACAATTAATAACCAGCATATTTCGTCGCTTGGATCCCGTGCCTCGTCGCCCGTCTCGTAAAACGTGTATCGCAAATCCCGGCTTTCCGAAACAGCCCTCAAAAATATCCCAACCGTTAGAACTGAAAACTCAAAACTAAACACTAAAAACTCAAAACTAAATCTCCCCCCTTCGACATTCGCCATTTCTTGTTCAATATTCGTTATTTATTTTTCCTGTCTCGTACTTAGCCACTCATCCCTCATCCATCCGACTATCTCAACCCACTCGCCAGAAAATTACCACCAAACTTCTAAACCCATGAAAAAATCTCCGAAAACCTCGAAAAAACGTCAATTTTTCAACAAAAACACTCAAAACCACCCCAAAATCTCCGATTTCCAACATAAATAATGAATTTCGTCAGCTTCAAATATTTTGCATTTTAATGCAATTGTGGACGAAGGCAGGCAAGG
>CAYSHS010000635.1:0-1803 GCA_964430845.1 uncultured Pirellulales bacterium
TTTTTGCAATATTTTGTAACATAATCCTTCCCTGCGCAATTATACAGGTGATAATGGCAGGTGCTATGGCAAAAATTGTTGAGCGAACAAATGATGATTTAGTACTCAGGGCACGCACGAATGCGGATGCGCTGGGGCAGCTATATGAGCTGTACTACGAGCGGATTTTCCGATTCTGTGTTCACAGGCTCTTTAAAAAGGAAATAGCCGAAGATGTAACTTCGACAATATTTCTGGAAGTAGCGAAGAAAATCCGGGATTTTTCTGGCAATACCGAGAAAGATTTCGAGTGCTGGCTCTATGCCATATCGGCCAACCATACAAATTCTTATATACGCAAAAATATGAGGCGTATAAAACTACTCGAAAAAACAGCACGCTCAAAAAAGTTTTCAACTGAAGAAAAGTCTGAAATAGAATGGCACAGGCTTTATGAAGCTATTATCAAGCTTAAGCCGGAACATCAGACCATTATCACGTTGAGGTTCTTTGAAAATCTGCCTTATGAACAAATCGCTCAGATTCTAAAAATCAAGGAACCAACATTGCGCGTTACGGTGCATAGAATATTAAATGATTTGCGAAACGAACTTAAAAACGTTTTCGGCAATGAGGTGTAAAAATGTTCAAAGACGAAAAAGATTTCAAAAATTTTGTAGATAAGCTGAATATCGATACAAAGAGCAATTCCGCTCATCGTGAAAAGCTTAAGACGCAAATGCTCTCTGTCTTTGGCGAAACTTCACAAAATCTAACTACCGGTCAGCTACAGCCGGATATATGGAGAATAATCATGAAAAGTCCATTCGTAAAAATAGCCGCAGCGGCTGTTATAATTATTGGAATACTTCTTTTATTTTTATATGCAACCAATAATCATAGTTCACAAAATAACGACAATAAAAATATTGTTCAGAAAAATACCAACGACAACCATATAAAAAATCCTGGTATAAACAGGCTGGACGATGAATTATTATTGGCAAAACAACTATTCGAAGCTAAAAACATTGCAGGTCTTTCGGAACTTTTAAGCAGTGATTTCGAGACCGTGCAAATGCAGATTGCAGAATATCTTGGCGAGATTGGCGATGAAACTGTATTGCCTGAACTGCAAATCTTGTCGGATAAATGGGAAGGTCCTGCACAAGACAATGTTTACGCAAATGCTATTTCAGCGATAAAGAAGCGGCTCCTGGAATCTGAAAAAGAAACAGAGCCAGAAGAACCGACGCAAGTTGTAATTGATGACAATGAACCGGACGCATCCGGGAATAATATAAAAGAAAAAGAGACCGCGGTTTCGGGTATTGTAATAGACGAAAATACACTAAAACCTGTTCAGGGGGCATCATTAACGTTTGATAGAGAAAAATTTGTTCGTTCAGATGAAAACGGAGAATTTAAATTGGTTATACCTGTTCCATGGTCACAAGTACCAGCGGGATATTCTCCCGAAGTTCCTGTTTCTGTCACTGCGAGCGGTTATTCATCTCAGAGAGTTGTAGTTCATGTTGAAAAAGATAAGACAAAAGAAATCACTATAAAGTTAAGCCCCGGCTCGAAGTTAATCGGAAAAGTTATCGATCCGAATAATCAACCTGTTCAGGGCGCCAAAGTTTGTGTACTGGAATATACGACTTCAATTCCTGTAATAACAGATGCCAATGGAAATTTTGAAATTGACGGCGTAAATCCGGCTTATCCTTCGCCGCGAGTTAACGTTGATCATTCATTATATCCGTCTGTTTCCATAGATTTTCAACCTGCCCAGGTCGGCCAAAGCGTATATAAAGAAATTGT
>CAYSHS010000636.1:0-1800 GCA_964430845.1 uncultured Pirellulales bacterium
ATATGCGGGCTTATATAGCCAGATACAGAAAATAATAAGTAAAGAAATTATTAAAACACGAATAATAGATGTATTTTTTTTCATCATAGCCATTATGTCCATTCTCCATGCTTACGATTTGCCAATCTCTCCTTCTCTAACTTAGTTTCTTTAGAAATTGCAAAAAACAGGATTATAAAAATAACCATTGAAGACCCTGTCGTACCTAGATTAAGTCCTCCTATGGCATGAGGTTTGGTAAGAAAATCACCAAAGGTGGCTCCAAATGGTCTTGTTAAAACAAATGCCACCCAAAATAACAAAATGTCTGATACCTTAGTATAGAAATGCAATAGAGCCACTATAACAAGCACCAAAGACAACAAAGCTGCGCTGTGCATAAATCCAAATCCCATATTATCGGCAAGAAAATCCCCCGCTGCCGTTCCCAATGTGTTTGCGAAGAGGAATGCTATCCAATAAAAAAACTCAGCCCTGAAGGTGGTGATATACTCCACGTTTATCGACTTTTCCTTTTTGTACCAAGCCGCGAGAACTATCAACAGCAACACCACTAAAATTAAGGCGCCTTTTGCATAGCCGAGTTTCAATGTGCGGTCAATGAAATCAGACCAGGCTGTACCTACTATTGCCGATGCGGTAAAAGTCAGCCAGTACATCCAAGGATGATAGCCTTTTAAGGAAAGCTTGATCGCCAGAAATATCACGAATATACTCATGAAGATTAGGATAGTTTCCCAATAGCCCCGCTTGAACGTCATGGAAAACATATCTGCACCTGTCTCGCCCAATGTTGTCGATACTATTTTAATTATCCAATATAGAAAAATAATGTGCGGTACTCTGTTTTTTATTGCTCTATCCATATATTTTTCTTTTTCGTTTAAAACTATTTTAATACTGCTAGCAATGCCTCGAGAGCGGATTTTTCGCTCTCTCGGTTTGGATGTACTGCTCGCAATTTGCGTAGCGCCATATCAATTTTATCGTCTATTTCTGTCCACTTTACAGGATCTCTCGGTTTCAATCGTGCTTCCGCATTATCCCATTCGTATTCCAAGTCTCCAATGCGTGTTGTGGCGCCGGACTGGTTTCCAGAGTTCAAGAGATCAAGTGCATCTTGAGCAATGGTCCGAAAGAAGGAAAAACCACCCAGGGGTGAATTGAATGAATTTTGCTGAGGTGTCGAAACGCTGGCAGCTGCACTTGATTCGACATTCACTAGAGGCGTCTGAAGCGCTAAATGGCGAAAATGATATCCAATTACTCCGGCAATGATGAGCGATGCTACAACAACTCCTGTCTGCCATAGACCGCCCCTCTTTACATCTTCAGCAATTTCTTCCTTGATTTGCGCTTCCGGTTCCTTTTCAATAACATCTCGCTTCGTCACGGAAAGGTATGCCACGATCACCAGAATGCCACCGACGAATAGGAAGCTGGTAATTGTCGCTCCGATCCCTAAACCGCCGTACTTGTGGGGCTGCGAAAGAAAGTCTCCAATCGAGGCGCCGAGCGGCCTTGTTAAAATATAAATCATCCAGAATGAGAGGACGTGGTTCATCTTAAGCTTCCAGCCGACCGCAAAAATCGCAATAAGTCCTGCGATGATAAACCCGGTCGTCGCATAGCCGAGTGCAAGCCCTTCTGCCATAAGGTCTCCGGCGGCCGTGCCAAGCGCGAAGGTGAATAAAATAGCGAGCCAATAAAATGCTTCCCGGCGTGAGGTAAAAATTGAATGTATTGAAAGCGTTTTTTCAAAGCAATACCAAATCAGGAAAGTAGTAGCCAAAAGAATGC
>CAYSHS010000637.1:0-1788 GCA_964430845.1 uncultured Pirellulales bacterium
GTTACGGTGATGAATGGTCCACCCACCTTTCCTGTAATTATTATTTAAATAAGAAGACAACTTTAAAGTCTCGAATTCAGTTCCTTCGGGTTAACGAGAACGATTATTCTTCTGACGCTCCTTTGTTTATCGGCAAAAGGCAGATGACTTCTCTCGCATTCGGGATAGCCAGAATCTTTAGTCCGCGCCTTGAAGGCGAGTTAAATTTAGCAGGTCGTATTTTGGACGATGATAAGAACTGGTATCATGATGATGACCGAACTTACAAAGGTTTTTCCATAGGTGTTAAGTTGAAAAGTAATTTTTAAAAGCCTGGCTAAAACAGTTGTGCTGCCGTCTCTTTTGCTGCGTTCAGCCATCCTGCCAGGTCGGCAGATGAAACGGTTTTTTGAGCAGCTTTTCTAATTCTGCCGGTTTCCACTTCCACCAACCGTAGATCGAGGCGCATTTGATCTTCAATGACCTGATAACCCCCAAATACCATCAGTCGAGCCCCCACCAGCTTGCCTATCCTTAATCGGGTGGTTTCATCCACCAGTGATGTTGTTCCCAGATTTAGCTCTTCGAGAACAAGGAGTAAACGTTCCCTTTCAACAACTGAATAGAGATCTGTTTCCTTGAAGGTTTCAATAACCTTGGCTGAGAGAAGTTCTCCTAAGTCAGGTCGGACAAAATCTGAAGGACTCAGGTCCTCTAAATCCCAAATGGCTATGGTGGCAACCCTTTTATACAAGTCTGACTCGGTTGCACAGGCAACAATAAAAAGTATGGATATGACGAAACTGCACACAAGACTTTTACAGAACAAAATTGTTTCCTCCCATGGTTTATATGTCTTTAATCTTTTCTCTTACCTTGTCATCACTTTTAAGCGGCCTTTCCTGCTTGAGAATGCGGGCATAACATAGATCCGGCTCAACTCGTACTATCTCAATCTGTGCAAAGGATTTTGGCGAACTGCGGAGCAGCTTTCCCTTATATTTGATAGGCTTTTGTTCTTCCAAGACTTCAAATTTGGTGCCCAAAACTACCCCCTGTTTTGAACCGAGATTAATCATAACCTGATCTTCAGTTGCCTGAACCACATATCCTTGCAACGGGTATTTTAATATGATCGTCTTGAGGATCTCCCGATTAAGCCGGTTCAGTTCTTTTTTCAAAGATGCCCCTGAACTCAACTGTTTGGTGACAACCTTGGGGATTGACGAGGTTTCGGTATCTATAAGTCTTAGGCTAAGGAGAGTTCCATTGGGTAGATAATAAAGAGATCCTGTACCGATGACTTTCGCCGCCAGTACTTTGCCAAGCTTCAAGGCTGTTTCCGGATCTGCTAAATCCGATGAGCCAAGATTCAATTCTTCCAAAAGCCGTTCTATAAGGACCCGTTCGACTACCTGTAACCTGCCGGAGGCATTGAGCTGGTTGGCAAGCTGTGTGGTTATAACAGTAGAAAAACCATCTCTTTCTGACAACCCCCCACTTTCCTGAAAATCGATAAATGACAAAATCATTGGCCGTGATGTCCAGGTATCTTCGGTCCTATGCCAAAGTTTTTTCTGACTGCGGTATCGGGCTGCCAACTCCTTGACCAATTTATCTATTCGTTTTTTTTGCGCAGTATTTTTTTGGAGGACAAGCATCTCCTGGGCCTTGTTAGCCAACACGGCAGCAAAGGTGTCTTTTTTGTCAAGAATTAGGGCCTGGCGATAAGCCTCCAAAGCTTTGTCCCATTTGCCCTGTTTTTCGTACGTAATCCCCTTATTTGACGTGGCTTCAATGTAATAAGGA
>CAYSHS010000638.1:0-1786 GCA_964430845.1 uncultured Pirellulales bacterium
CGCCAACGTTCATCCAGGTGAACCTGCGATGTCGAATCCAGTCGCATGCCGTTACCGACAACGTGGCTATCGACTGAACGGAAATCCTTAACTCTATCTATTGGGTCGAGACCGAGAAATTCAAACAGCAGGTCAAGCGTATTATCCGTGTCTCTGCATAACTGCTCGTAACGAATCTCAATCCACTTTGATTTATCCAAACGACACAGAAGATTTTCCGCCTCTTCGTTACTTCTTCGCCATTGGTAAGCAGCACGGGCTATTGCAAGGCGCTCATTTTCCCGGTCACCTCCTGTTCCACCTCCCCGCAGGACAGGATTTTTTGCATCGGCATATTTAGCCGGATCCATATACGTTAAAGCCACACCGCGCCCATCACGAATCAAACGTATCACTTTTACATCGAGTTCCGGATTTCGCAACAGACATTTTAACCGCACAGCCGTTTTTGAAGAGTCAACTACAACTTTTGCTCCGGTAATTTCTTTTATCGTGGAAATCAATGCTGAATTGCGTCTCTGGATTTCTGGTAACCTTATTCGCCAAATCGGACTGATTTTTAATGCACAATCACGTAAATTCTCAAGCAATCTGCCCCGATGTAACGGTTTTAACAGCCGACGGGCATATCGAGAATCTACCGCCTGGTAATCCGTGCCGGCATCGGCAATATCAAATTTACAACCTCGCCGCGCCATACCTTCTATGACTTTTTGCCAAAAACTACACTGGAGAATTAATTGCCCGCAAGAGCACCGATAACAGGCAAGGTCTCCCATCGCTTTGGAAGATAATTTTAATTCTCCGACAGTGGAAATCTGCCGATGAGATCCTAACAACATACTAAGAAGTGTTGATCCTGAGTGACTTGCCGCCAGGATGTATACCAGTCTTTTCATAGCGATATATTTTAACTCACACAAACAGATGCAACAGACTGCCGGAGAAGTTGCCTATTCCAGTCTTCCTCAACAGCAATCATGTTCATTTCAGCACGTTTCTGTTCGAGATAAACCCGAAGTGATAAAAACATAGCAGCCCACATTCCCAGCATACTTTCCTCCGGGTAGAAGTGTTGCGACCCCATACCCGCGAATAACTGAGACAACATCAAAGATAAAGCCAAGCCACCGACCACCGCACACAGACGATTGTCACTTCTGAATAATCTACCTGAATATACGACCAATATTCCCCAAAATAACAGAATCGGAATTGAACCTAATATCCCGTTATCAAGTAAAGTTTCGAGATACATATTGTGCGCATGCGGGAACGATTCTCCCAAATCCAACATTAATTGATCTGCAAGACCGGTCCTTTGCATAGCCAGACGTCCATAACCAATCAAAGGCGAATCACATATTTTTTCAATAACATAAGGCCATATTAGTGTTCTGCCTGAAGTCATTTCATAATCATTTATGACGCTCTGTCCGGTCACATCAGTCTCACCGAATCCGGTTAACATTCGACCGACAACACCTGGAAACAGCACCGGCAGCAGTATCACCACCACAGGAGCAAGGACCAAGTATTTTCGCCACTTTAATAAGCACAGGGTGAATCCCGTAGCCCCCCAGGCTATATATCCGGCTCTTCCACCTGTCAACATCTGGCCCAAAGCAACTACAGAAGCAGCCGCAAGTACCAAAACTTTGAATTTCTTCTTTTGTATCATCGATAGTACGGATATCATCGCCCAGAAAGCACCAGCAAGAAATACAGACATGTCAACGGCACTGTAACCAATATCCGAGCAATTTCTACGCACCCGACTAATCAT
>CAYSHS010000639.1:0-1784 GCA_964430845.1 uncultured Pirellulales bacterium
ACATATAATCTGTGTAAGTATTTTTATCTATTCTGCCGCCAATAAAACTTGTCCATTGGTCATTTATTTTCCACTGGTCCTCAGCTACAAAAGAATACAGGTTTGTTGACCACCTCGGCATTTCTAATCCTGATTGTTGAAACTCAAAAGTTGTTGCATCCTCATGCGGCCAGCCTGGACTGTCAAAACCGAATTCATCATGTGATATCTCAAATCCGGCTGCTATTTTATGACTGTTGTTAAGGTCATACTTCAGCATTGCCTTACCGTAGTATTCGTCTGCTCGGTAGGCGTCAAAAAGTAAACGTCTAATATGACGCTCGAAATCCATCATTTCATAACTGAATGCCAAATTCATCTCGATGTTTTCAGTTATATCTTTTCTGTATCCGAAGTAAGTAGTGACTTGCTGATAGCCGGAAGTGTTTTGTTCTACAGGCCATGTTGCAAAATCACCATAACCAGCGGGGAAATGAGCTATATCTGTATCGATCCATGAAAATTTTTGTCCGCCCCTGGTATAACGAGCCCAGATATCCCAGTTTCCTTTGGTAAACTCCAAATATCCTTTAAGAGGTGGAATGTCTCTGTGAGTTTGCCCATCACGAGGTAAATCTGCATCTACAAGGGCATCACCAGCCTGGGTGCCTTCACCCGGAATATATGGATTACGAAAGGGAAGAGTAGAATCCAAAGGGAAATCAAGTCCTGAAAACTGCGGTGCATCATATTTGGAAGCGCCTATATATTTTCCGATACCGCCATAGAGGAAAATTCCGCCGCCGTTTTCAAACTTTTGTCCGTGTTTGATTTCTGTTGAATAAAATTCTTCAATCGCACCCAGACGCGAAGTAATTTCCGTACCCTGAAAAGTTTCTGCATTGTACGTAACAATATTAATCACCATAGATACTGCGCCCGGACCATATAATCCTGAACTTGGGCCGCGAACTATATCTATATGATGAATATCTCTTAAATACATAAGATCCAGCTCGCTTATAGCACATGAGCGAGTCTGATCGTTTATCACCCGGCCGTTTACCAGGATAAGATATTTATCGTCCCTGTCACCTATGATGCCCCGCAAGCCGAGATGACCTATTTCCCAGTTATGACGTATCCATTCGAGATTCGGGACATAAATGTCCAGCAGCTCGAACAGGCTGCGTGCTTCGGAAGCCTGTATATCTTCGGCTGTAATCGTAGTAACAGCAGCCGGCACGAGACGGGGCTTTGCCTCTGTTAATGTTGCTGTTGAGGCTAATTCGACATTCATCAATTCTTCTATGGACAGGTTAAATAAATCGTTTGCTTCTTCAACTTCTTCAGCAAATACGTACCCGGGTAAAACCAGAGCTGTTATAATAAAAAATAACCGACCCAAAAAAAGCGTTTTTTTCCTCATGGCCGAAGCCCCCTTTTAACAACATAAACAAGAATATTGTTTAATACAAAATTAAATCGCTTTAAAGAACTATAAAAAATATTATTAAGTTTCAAAAACCCCCGAATCTTAAATTTGCCGATTAATTAACTAATATAAAACAGTAATTGAGTTAAAATACGGTTAATCCACAACTATATCGGAAAAAAATAATAGCATTTTAAGTTATTTATCTTAAAATTTGATTTAATTACTTTTCTTATAAATCTGTACAAAAAGGTTGATAAGGCAGTTTTTCATAAATTGATGTATGCCAAATATTATTTTGCCTGAACTCAGGGACGGCAATAAACGGGAAAGATTATTATGACACCTTACTATAAAAACCGGGAAAAGC
>CAYSHS010000640.1:0-1781 GCA_964430845.1 uncultured Pirellulales bacterium
GGTCCATGAAAGGTATTATACAGAGCCTTTCCAGCAATGTTTTCTATACAGGTGATAGTGGATTCCCTTCAGGTACGGACCTCGATGAAGAAAAACTTAACTATGTGCTGAGACAAATATGGGAAAACAGTAACGGCAACGTTGATTTGATTGTGGTAGGCGGATTCCAAAAACGAAAGATAAACGCATTTTGTGCAGACAGTCGCAGCTATGGAGCCAACGATACAACATTCACAAATATGGTCGGAATGTATGAGAGTGACTTCGGTGTTTGCAGAATTGTCACGACACGCTGGATGCCTCAGGATGCAGTTATGCTGCTTGATTCGTCACGAGTAAATGTGCTTCCGTTGGCCGGAAGAAGTTTCCATTATAAACCTCTTGCCAGCAGTGGTGATTATGAGTGCGGCGAATTGATAGGCGAATATACACTTGAGATGAAAAACGAAGCCGCTCACGGAATTATTCGTGATTTGAGTATAAGTTGATAACCCCTTTCTTCCTGAATGAAGTGGAGGATCTGGTCAACGAACAAAATAATAGGTCGCGGGCCAGATTCTTCGGCTTCACCTCAGAATGACACTAAAATAAGGACATAAAATATGGTTAGCTTCTCAAATGATGCAGACATTTTGAAATACGAGCCGATACTATTTGGTGAATTGCATTTACCATGGCAGATATTTGTCGAAGGTAATGGAGGAATTCTCAGCGGGACAACATTTACCGTTGCTGATGCAGATTTTATCGCGGCACAGGTTTCTTCAGGCGGAGTCATTTATTTAGAGTCTGAAGATAAGTCACTCGATGGTGTTTATGAGATTGTCTCCGTGGATTCGGAAACTCAACTTAGCGTTTCTGTGATAAGAACAGATTCTCAATCAGAAGCGATAGCTCCACCTGCGGCTGAAAATATATCGTATCGTATCAGTACATTAGCAATACAGACTAATGAAATTGGGTTTCAGTTGACTGAATATTTTGGTATTCGCCCGGGTAGTCCTGCTTCGGATTACAGTGTCGAAGATATTCTCGATATTACTGTATTGCGGCAAGCGTCGGTATTTGGAGTTATAACAAACGTGTATGCTATGTTAGCCTGTAAGACGAAAGATGATAACTTCTGGAGCAAGTCACTGTATTATCGCAAATTGTATAACCAGGCAAAAGCACGCGCAAGGTTAAGTATTGATACTGGTGCAGATGGCGTGGTTGATGTAACTCAAATCGGGGCTTCAGGCAGATTAGTTAGAGATTAAAAGGAAATCCAAATGAGTACAACATTAGATGGATTAAAATTGTTCGATGAGAATCAGCTAAGAATTGAGGCTGGCAGCTATAAAAGAGATACAATCGAAAAATCCGCTCCCATGCTCGATGGCGTTATTTCAATAGACCTTGGCCGTCGAAGCAGAATTATAAAGCAAATAGGTTCTTTACGTTCAAAAAGTCGTACTGCTTTGAACGAAAGAATATCAGCTATATCGAATTTTATGGATGGTAACTCTCACACGCTTATTTCCGAGTCCGGCCAATATCAGAATATGCGTATGGATTCATTTAAAGTGACAGGCCAAAGAGAAGATGGGATAGGTCTAATCGCAGATTATGAAATTATTTACAGTCAATTGGTATGATTCGAATAAAGAATGACATATTTGCAAAGGAAATATAATGTCACTTATAAGTAATGGTATTCATTCAGTACGTGCATTCACCATACCAGTCGGAATATGGCCGGATGGTAAAGTCATAAATCTGCCGCAGACGGCACTGGTTAA
>CAYSHS010000641.1:0-1749 GCA_964430845.1 uncultured Pirellulales bacterium
TGCAAAGCTTTTTTATCCTGCATCATCGCTTCGATGGCATATGTATCCACGGCCCCGGCAAATTTCTCCGATTCGGATTTGATACCGGTATGAACAGGGACGGCCAGATATTCCTCGGCAAATTGCCTGTAAATATTCAGCATCTTAATCGTTTCTTCTTCGGCTTCCTTTTTTGTTTCATGGGCTGTATGGCCTTCCTGCCATAAAAACTCAGTAGTTCTTAAAAAAAGGCGCGTACGCTTTTCCCAGCGCAGCACGTTTGCCCACTGGTTTATTAAGATAGGAAGATCACGGTAGGATTGTATCCATTTTTTATACATGCTCCAGATAATTGTCTCGGATGTCGGACGAATAATATACGGCTCCTCCAGCTCTTCTCCTCCGGCATGAGTTACAACCGCTAGTTCGGGTGAAAAACCTTCTACATGTTCGGCTTCTTTTCTGATGAAACTTTCCGGGATCAGCAAAGGGAAATAAGCGTTGCTGTGTCCTGATTCCTTAAACATGGTATTCAACCTAGCCTGGATTTTTTCCCAGATCGCATATCCGCGCGGACGAATGACCATGCTTCCCTTTACCGGCGAATAATCCGCTAATTTTGCGTTTAAAACAATATCAACATACCACTGTGAATAGTTTTCTGCCCTTGGTGTAATTTTATCTGCCACTTTTCCCTCGGTATTATTTGCTAGAGTATGGTCATAATAAGCGTTTTATAGTAAAGATTCAAGAATAGCCTGTGCAAGCATTAAATTTAAATATGCTTCTGCTTCAGAGAAATAAACTGAGAATTGCTGGATTTTTCGAAAAATATTCAGGAATTCTATAATTTGAATGTTTCGACCATATATCGGATATCAACACCATTCTCTGTGTAAAATTCTTTTTCGATTACACAGACCAGGGCCGATTCGTCAGGAGAAAACATAATCTGCTTGATTCTGTATCTCTGAACACCTTCGCGCTTAAAATTGGGAAGTCCGACAATATGACTTTTCGTATTTCCGTCTTTATCGGTAATAAAAACATTCAGGTGAAATGATGCCGAAACCGATTCACCGCTGCCGTAGCTTTTCTGTATGAGCAGTATCTTATATGTATTTCCGCCTTCAAAATCCCTGAATTCTAGTTCTTCCTTGGGTGTGTCGCCATTGAATAAAATATATATAAGTCGTCCGGTAAGCAAATGATCAAATTTCAATTGTTTTACCTGATCTGCGATGGATGCATATAAATTTAAAAACGCTCCAAATCCTGACTGCCCAAGCTGTACCGATTCATTTGATTCAATTTTTTTAACACCATCATTAATAAATACATTATTATACACGTCGACAAAGTATATTTCAGCATACGGATTATAATTATCTGCTGTTATCCCGTACTGGGCAAACGCATAGTATTTTGAATCTGTTGAAAAGCCGAGATTTAAAAAAGTAGCCATGTCACCAGCACTTAGTGCAGCTGATATAAAGAAAACGATAATAAGAAAAACAAATTTCCTCATATACTTCCTCCCTCCTAAATTTATCGATAAATATTGAAAAGTCCTGAAGTATTTTTACACCTGCCCGGGTAAATCTCTCGAATATCTTTATATTTACCGATATATTCATTGTATGACCATAAAAAGCAGAAAAAAAAATATTATCTATCTGTATATTATAATGCTTCTTATATTAATCACTTCGGTGATTTTTTCACTGTTAGTTCAACATAACAGCAGCTTTTCTATTGACAGTGTACAGC
>CAYSHS010000642.1:0-1747 GCA_964430845.1 uncultured Pirellulales bacterium
GACGATGAAAAGGTTGTTGCCGCCGTTGATAGTTTCGGCGCTGAATGTGTTCTGACCTCGGTGGAGCACAAGAGCGGCACTGACCGTATCGCCGAAGCAGTTGCTGGCCTTGACGTTGATATTATCGTGAATCTTCAGGCCGATGAGCCTGAGATTGACCCAGGTAATATTGACTATCTCGCCCGGCTTTTGACGGAAAATCCGGATTATCCGATGGCTACCCTTTGTGCTGATTTCCAGACTGCTGAGCAGGTTGCCGATCCTAATATTGTGAAGGTAATAATATCGTCGTGCGTCGTGCGTGATGCGTATTGCGATAAAGAAAAAAAGGATTCCTGCTTTCGCAGGAATGACAATATGCAATACGAAGTTGGCAGGGCGATTTATTTTTCGCGATTGCCTATTCCTTATGACAGGGATAAATCCGGCGTAGGAGATGTTCGGCAGTATCAGCGGCATCTTGGTATCTATGCTTATCGTAAAGAATTTCTGCTGAAAATTACAAAATTACCGCAGACTCCGCTGGAGAAAATCGAAAAGCTCGAACAGTTGCGGGTAATTGAAAACGGTTATAACATCCTTGTCGGCAAGGTCGAGCACACCTGCGACGGCATAGACACGCCCGAGCAATACGCCGAATTTGTTGAAAGATATAAGAAAGGATAAAAATAAGGATAATAAAATTGTGATTCCCATGAAAGCGAGAATCCAGATATGGAAATATAATTCTAAAATGCAAATTGAAGAAACAATAAATAAGTGGTTTGAACAAACTTTCGAGAAATTTCAGAAGGAAGTACACCCGCCAACTGAGGATGACCTTTTGCTTGCTGGAGTGTTATTTACATCGAGGAAGTATGTACGGACAGTTCTATTGCTATTAGCTCAAAAGCATTCGTTGCCTGCAAAAGCATTATTAAGGATTTTGTGTGAATTATTCGTGAAGATATTATGGTGTTTAAATGTTCGAGGTGATACTGCAGAAATAAAACAGGCGGTTCACAATAATTTTCAAAGGTGGGATTACTTGAGACTTATACAGGATAAAAAATTATTGGAAAAGCTCGCAAAATCAGCTACGGGAGATTTCAAAATTAAAGTTCAACGCTCGCTGAAAAAAGCGGATAGCGACTTTGAAAAGTATAAAAAACGTGGGGTAAAAAGAATGCCGGATACAGCCTCTCTTTTTGAGGTATTATCTCGTGACGAGAGTGCGATGAATCTTATATATCCAAAAGTTTATCAAAATTACAACAGAGCAGTTCATCTTGACAGGAACACATTTAGCCGTTTGGTACGACATGAGGGTGATAGAATAGTATGTTATGATGATTGGGATGACGACATTAATGATCTCTACGCAAACTGTTCGTGCATGGCTTGCGATATCAATATACTAATAAGAAAATACTTTGACTGGCCAGTAGATGCGATACGACAGGAATGTTTGAATTTAACATCCAAATATGAAAACTAAAAAAATATTTCTATATCCTCTGTGGCTGAAAGAAAGTAGGAAAATTTATGTCAAAGGATAATGGTTTATTGGCTTCTGTCAGTGATACATCGACTGAGAGCGAGTTTTTCTCACCTATGCCGGAAGGCTATAAGAAAGGTAAGGCACGATATTGTTTTGTTTTGGGGACCGTTATGAGCGGGCTGGGGAAGGGGATATTTTCTTCCTGCCTTGCAAAGCTGATGCAGGACAAGGGGCTTAAAGTCGCTCCTATAAAGCTCGAAGGTTATT
>CAYSHS010000643.1:0-1746 GCA_964430845.1 uncultured Pirellulales bacterium
TCGATGACTGGAATATATCCCCGGAAGGTATTACTGCTGCAATAACATCTCGAACCAAAGCTGTACTCATAGTTCACTATGGTGGCTATGCCTGCGATATGGATGAAATCATATGCGCTATACAGGAAAAAGCTAACGGCCGACATATTTATCTTATCGAGGATGCCGCCCATGCCCCGGGATCAGACTATAAGGGAAAGTCTTGTGGGACTGTTGGTGATATCGGATGCTTCAGTTTTTTTACAAACAAAAACCTCTCAATAGGTGAAGGCGGAATGTTTGTAACTAAATCTCAGGAGTTGTATGATAAAAGCAGGCACCTGCGCTCTCACGGAATGACCAGTCTTACTTTGGACAGGTACAAAGGAAGATGTATTTCTTATGATGTTATCGAGTCAGGCTTGAACTATCGAATGGATGAGATTAGAGCAGCAATCGGACTTGTTCAGCTCAGGAAATTGCCGGAAGCAAACCGTCACAGGGGAGAGCTTGTCAAAAGATATTTCGAATTACTGGATAATGTGCAAAGCATACATGTACCATTTCGCCATTTTTCCAATGGTACTCCAAGTTATCATATCATGCCTGTTCTTCTGGATCAATCTCTTGATCGAAAGGCAGTCATAGAAGGTTTGGCAGCTAATGGTATTCAATCAAGCATTCACTATCCGGCATTTCAGGAATTTAGTGCATTTTCAAAATTAGGCTTGAATGATACACCAATTGCATCTGATATCTCCAATAGAGAACTTACGTTACCACTTTTTGCTACAATGACATTCGACCAGGTCGAATATGTCTGTTCGACACTCAAAAAACTTGTTATATAAAGGTTCAATGTGAATAATATTCTTTCTTTGATAGGTAGAGAAAAACCTCTTTTTGACGCAGATATTATCAGATGTGAAAATAATCTATCTGAAGAAGTCAAAAATAGTTCTTTTCTTGTTACTGGCGGTGCCGGCTCAATCGGACAGGCGGTTGTTAAAGAAATTTTCAAGCGCAATCCCCAAAAACTATATATCGTGGATATTAGCGAGAATAATATGGTTGAACTTGTTCGAGACTTACGGAGTTCTCTGGGATATATTGATGGAGATTTTCGCACTTTTATCATCGATTGCAGTTCAAAAGAATTCGATATTTTTTTATCTCACGAAGGTCCATTTGATTATATTTTAAACTTATCTGCTTTGAAACATGTTCGGAGTGAGCGGGATCCATATACCCTTATACGAATGATTGAAGTTAACATTCTTAACACTTATAAGATGATGCAATATGCTGCTGAAAATCGAATTAACAAGTACTTTTGTGTATCAACTGATAAAGCAACCAATCCCGTAAATATGATGGGTGCTTCTAAACGTATAATGGAACTATACTTAATGCGTTGCAGTGAGCAAATACCGGTCTCTACGGCTCGTTTTGCCAATGTAGCCTTTTCCGATGGCAGTCTTCTACACGGTTTTACTCAACGACTCAAGAAACATCAACCTTTGTCGGCTCCTTACGATGTAAAAAGGTATTTTATCACACCTCAGGAGTCAGGTGAGCTCTGTCTTATGTCGAGTCTGCTGGGTCGAAATAGAGATATATTCTTTCCAAAGCTCGATGGTAATTTAAATATGATAACTTTCGAATATATAGCCAGAAGATATCTTGAAAGTATAGGCCTCGAACCATATGAATGTGAAACAGAAGAAGAAGCTCGTTCTAAAGTCATTGAGCTTGCACCAAAAGGCA
>CAYSHS010000644.1:0-1742 GCA_964430845.1 uncultured Pirellulales bacterium
ACCTGAGATTATGGGCTATAATGGCTGCTTTGCGAAGAGGAATATCTCCGAAAGCTATAACAGAACATACTAGAATAGATTTATGGTTCATCCAAAAATGTCAGAATATTATAAATATGGAACGGGAACTTCAATCCGGAATACTCACTCCCGAACTACTCTTACAGGCTAAGCGAATGGGATTCACTGATAATCAAATAGGAACTTTATCCGGTAAATTTACCACAGAGGTGAGAAAACTACGCCATAGCTGGAATATTAATCCTGTTTATAAAATTGTAGATACCTGTGCTGCCGAATTTGACGCAACTACACCATATTTCTATAGCACCTACGAGCAGGAAGACGAAACATATCCTCTCAAAAAAAAGAAGGTGATAGTCATTGGTAGTGGTCCTATCTGTATAGGTCAGGGAATAGAATTCGATTACTGTTGTGTTCATGCCGCCATTGCCCTACGTGATGAGGGGTATAATTCGATAATGATAAACTGTAACCCTGAAACAGTCTCAACCGACTACGACATGTCGGACAGACTTTATTTCGAGCCATTGACAGTTGAAGATGTCTTGGCTATCTACGAAAAAGAAAACCCTGAAGGAGTAATTGTTCAATTCGGTGGGCAGACGCCGCTCAACATTGCCAATCAACTGGCTGATGCCGGTGTAAAATTTCTCGGCACATCTCCTGAAACCATTAACCTGGCTGAAGACCGTGATTGTTTTTGTAAGCTAATGCAAAAACTTGACATTCCCATGCCGAAATCCGGGATGGCCAGCAATTTAGAGGAAGCCCTTCTCATTGCAAAGCAAATTGGGTACCCCTTGATTGTACGCCCATCATATGTCCTGGGTGGACGTGGTATGCAGATAATCTACGATGAGAACACACTAAAAGAGTATACCACCGCAGCAGTGGAAGTCACTCCCGACCGCCCAATCCTTATTGACAAATTTCTTGAAAACGCCATTGAGGCAGAGACAGACGCACTTGCCGATGGTACCGATGTATTCGTACCTACGATTATGGAGCATATCGAATTGGCTGGTATCCATTCCGGTGATTCTGCCTGTGTTATTCCTTCGGTTAGTATACCTGCCAGGCATGTAAAAACTATTATTGACTACACGAAGAAAATTGCACTTTCATTGAATGTAATTGGACTGCTGAATATACAATACGCTATCGCTCAGGATGTTGTTTTTGTACTGGAAGCCAATCCTCGGGGCTCTCGCACCATTCCAATTGTCTCTAAGGTATGCGATATACCGATGGTTCATATAGCAACCCAGATTATGCTTGGTAAAAAGCTCACCGAGCTTGATATCAAACCACGAAGGATTCCCTACTTCGGTGTTAAGGAAGCTGTTTTCCCGTTCCCAATGTTTCCTGAAGCTGATCCGATTCTAGGGCCTGAAATGCGTTCTACCGGAGAGGTACTGGGGCTTGATAATTCATTTGACCTTGCTTACTTTAAAGCTGAGTCGGCAGCCATGCAGTTGTTACCAACTGCGGGAACGGTATTGATAACTGTTTCAGAGCAGGACCGATCCGCAGCACTGGAAGTGGCTAACCAATTTTCCCGGCTCGGTTTTAACATAAGGGCAACAGTGGGTACTCAACACTTTCTTGCTCAACATGGTATTAAAACTGATTTGATTCTCAAGATGCACGAGGGTCGTCCTAACATTGTAGATGGAATAATAAATGGTGAAATTGATTTAATAATCAACACGCCCAGT
>CAYSHS010000645.1:0-1736 GCA_964430845.1 uncultured Pirellulales bacterium
TGCATCAACCATTCCTGTAAGGTTCAGTTGGTATTCCTTGAGCAAATCTTCGAGCTTTTTTCGCTCTACAAGCTGGAACTGGTCGTAAATGCTTAATCGGGCTGTAAGAATATCGCTCAATTGCGTGCCAAGATCGGGATTACCCGGCGCCTGGGACTCGAAATCTATAATTGCAACGGAAATTCTACTTGCATTAGCATCCTGGACAGAGACTTCCGGGGTGCTTGTTGTCTGTGCGTTTACAATACCGAGCGACAGAAGCAAAGTGATAGTAAGAATGGCCAAATAGTTAGTTTTCATAATAGTTCCCTTTCAGTTTAATAAGACGCTTTTTATTTCGTTTTTATTCTATAATTTTCATTTTCTGCATATCGGAGCATATTTTTTAGCAAAACAACAGACCTCGGGTCGCTGTCGCCTGTAACTGGTAGTTGACAATAGATTGTAATCCAACTGTCTTTTTTAGCCGTGCATAAATAGCTGTATATATTATTGTTGTCCTCTTTTTCCTCTGTAATGAAAGATTGAAAGTACCTGCCTTTATTATCTTCTTTTTTGGATTTCAGGCAGCTCGCATTTTCGACCAGGCTGAGTATGTCACTCAAGTTCAGGTCCCGGAGCAATGGGCTTTCAGTGTCGCATTTGACATTTTGAGATTTATTATTCTCATCTGGAACTTCGAACTTTGCTTCCCTGAGGAATTGTTTCTGCCTGAGGTATATTACGACAGGCTCTGTTTTTGCGGATGTTATACTGTTTGCCAGTATTTGCATGTTGTTCGGGTCGGTATTTTCGCCGACAAAAACAATGTCGGGTTTTCCGAAATCTCTTGCTGTCTTGAATGTTGCGTCAACTACCTTCAACTCCATTTTATTGAAAATGTCCAGCAATTTTCCCGAAGTGTCATAGACCCATATTTCCGTATTCGTTTGGTTTTCCTTTTTATAAGGTGCTATATCAGGCCATAGGAGCAGAGGTAACTCCTGTGCTTCGAGAAAATTATTGCCGATTAATAATTCACATCTACAACGTCCTTCAGTTCTCGCGAAGACTTCAGGAACAGCCAGCTCAAAATTGATTGTTTTTTGTCTGTCTGCTTTGATGGTTTGTTCCCTGATAAGTGTCCCTGTCAGAAAGATACTTACTTTGAGCTGGTAGTTATTCTCGATTTTCGCTTCTTCTGTCAGTTTCATTGTCAGGTTTATATTCCCGGGTGTGTAAATCGAGTCGTGTTTCAGGTTCATAACAAAAAATGATGCTTTACAGAGCTGGAGCGGCAGGAAAAACGACGACACAATCATAAAAATTAAAACCGTCTTATTCGTTTTCATGGTATTTCTCCTTTTATTAAATGTTAGATATAGATTGGCCTGTGGCATTTATATTTATCCAGCTTCCGTTGGTTTTGACACGCGCAAGAGTCTTGAAGGAATTATCCGCGATAGTTACTGTATTATTTATTTTTAAGCCGCTGTTAAGCTGTGTGTTAATCTCCACTTCAATCCGATTGCCTTCTCTAATAACTGGTTTAAGAGCTATGCTCATATTAGAGCCGTCCGATACAGACGCATCGAAGCTCACAAGCTGATTGTTGTATGCCACCACATCGAAATATTGTGGCGCAGTCTGGTTATCCTGTAGATTTAGAGCTAAACGCATCACGATAATCTTTTTTGCTTCTGATAGATTGATTTCCTGATTTTCAACTCCGATATCACCTTTGCCTGTAGAATTTA
>CAYSHS010000646.1:0-1736 GCA_964430845.1 uncultured Pirellulales bacterium
GGCGATGTGATTACCAAATTCGGTATCAATAAAGTGAAAGATGTGCAGGAATTCCGCATGGCGGTCGCCGATTATCCTCCGGGAAGCTCGGTCGATGCGATCATCGTTCGTAATGGTGAAAAGAAAAAGCTGAACTTCGTAATGCTCAGCAAGTGCGTACATGACGGCCCGGGTCTATTGTTCTCACTTTTAATCGGCACTAATCTTTCTCACTACCTGGCAACAAGTATTATTACATATTTACTTTTAATCAGAATCGAAACGCAGTTGTTCACTGAAATATTTGCGGCTGTTTTAATCGCGCCTATTCTTTTTATATTCTCGGAATTGATACCGAAGAACCTGTTTTTCTATCGTTCCGATTCCCTTATGCCGTACGTGGCTCCCTTTCTTTATGTATTCCACAAGCTCCTGAACTGGAGCGGCGTGATTAAAATGCTCAAGTTTATTTCAAGCATGTTCGCAAGCCTGGCAGGTTCGGCAGCCTCATCGAAAACAGTTATAACTTCCGCGCAAAGACACGCTGTGCAGGCTATTTTACAGGATACGCACGAGGAAGGAATACTCAGCGCAGTTCAAACTGATATAATAAACAGGCTCGTTAAAATTTCAAATGTTCAAATAAAATCCATTATGATACCTATGGACGAAGTCCTGACTGTAAATACGAATTCCGAAAATGCGACCCTGATGAATATTTTGAAAGACCACAGTTTTACACGTCTGCCCGTGATAGATACTACAGCAGGTAATGTCACCGGCTATATAAATATTTATGAGGCTCTAAGCTCATCGAACCAATTTTCCAACCTGGGAGGGTTTTTGAAACCGATAAAACATATCGAAGGCGAGACAACGGTAACAGATGCGATAAATTTTATGCAGTCCGAAAAACAAAATATGCTTTTAGTCACGAAAGCCCAGAAATCTGGCGATGAAAAACCTCTCGGTATAGTAACAATGAAGGACCTTGCCGAGGAGCTTCTCGGTGAATTAGCAGAATGGTAGAAAAAAGCACACTAATTATTTTGCCTAATCTGAAGTTACATAATATTCATCGATAATTGCTTTTACAATGTCGTTTATCGCTTCGCGCGTGCTGCCGATGGCTTTATTGGTTATTACGGAAAAAAGATAATCCCCGTTTTTGGTAACACAGACTCCTGAGAGTGACTTTACGCCTGTTAATGTGCCTGATTTTGCGAGTATTTTACCTTTGTACTTTTCGTCCTGGAAATGGTCTGCGACAGGCCCGGTTCCATCTACCCCCCCTATTGCCAGGGAATCTTTATACATTTGCCAGTTGCTGCTCTTGTACACATCAAGCAGCACTTTTGTAATAATGTAAGCACTAATTTTGTCCTGCCTGCTCAGGCCGCAGCCGTCATCGATACAGAATCCGTTTTCGTCAATGCCAAGCTCTTTAAGGTAATCACCGATTAATTCCGCGCCGCGCTGCCAGCTTCCGTTCCTGTCATCCGGATTTTCAAACGCGGCGATTGTCTTCATCAGCGACTCAGCAGCGAAATTCAAACTGTCTTTATTGCACCGGTTCAGGCAATCGCTTATTGGAGTTGTATATTCTGCAATCTGCTCGAAGCCCTTCTGGCTTACCGATGCTTTCTCAATGAATCGCCCTGTCACGCTTATCCCGTTCTTATTAAGGTATTCGCCCAATAAACATCCGAAAAAAGCGGCAGGTCTTTCTATTGTAACCTCGAACGGGCCGACTTTAT
>CAYSHS010000647.1:0-1729 GCA_964430845.1 uncultured Pirellulales bacterium
CGAAATTGCGCGCGACGTTTCGCAAACCGCGAAGTTTGGGTAAGCGAGTGGAGCGTCGATTATCCGAATTACCCCGCCCTCAACCACAGGCTGCTGCACGCCCTGGCGCTGGCCGATGCCTCGATGGCTCTGGCCCGACGCGCCCCACTCGCAACCCGTCTCTATCATGCCTTGTCGGACGGAGAGATGGGGCTCAGCAACGCCGAGGAGATGCGCCAATACGTCGAACGGCGCTTTGAAAAGACCGGCAAGATTGTCCTGCCTTGTTGCGCCTTCATTCTGTTTGTGAATAAGGTCCGACTGGATAACTACGCCGCACCTTGCGAGAAACTCACAAGGCTCGCTTGATTTACGTGCCTCCTGTTCAGCCTGATGGAACATTTCTTCCAACCGAGCCTGAAGTTTCTTCCTGTTTTTTATCCTGATTTGCTCTTTCTGCTGTTCATCCTTCGCCTGTGCTGTATTTTCCAGTTCGGGATTCGGAATGTCACCTTCAAAAAGTCTCCTGCACTGTTTCTCTATCAGCGTACCTGAGCCTCCGCCACATTTGGTTCCGGCTCTCCATTCCTGTATGATTTTTTTGTTATATATTTCATTCAAATTAAAAAAGTAAGGATCCTTGGCGCCGATATGGAAAATATATTGAGCCTGCGGCATTACGACTTCAGCTCCCCTTGGAATGGCCACACTGTCATAAACATAAGTCACACCATTCATGATTTCAGGAAAGGCTACCGCGCCGCTGCCTGTAAAAGCCGTATTTCTTATATTTTCCTGGGGAAACTCGCTTATTATTTCCAGCCAGGCCTCACGAATAGCCCCGACTGGATTTGCAAAATGCAATATCGGCTGTGAAGAATAAACTACTTCACGTTTTTCGTTCATAACAACATAATGTACAGCACTACTGCCTACATCAATACCAACATATAAATCTTTCGAGGATTCCTTTTCCTTATCCATTTGACTTTTTTTCTCCAAAAAATAATGTTATACCTTCGAATCAGGCATATACCTGACAGGTGAAATTCTTAACTTTTTATTAAATGCAACACAACTAAGTAATAACATAACGCAAGGGATTACCGGCCAATTGCCTAATAAACTAAATATTGTCCTTCCTGAATATAACGTTACTTCGCACGTGATTAAGCCGGTACCTTCGGTAAAATGATCCATTTGTTTTAACACTTTGCCTTTAGGTGAAATAATAGCGCTAATGCCATTTTGACACGCCCGAACAACCGCATAGTTAGATTCTATTGCGCGATTAATGCTGCTCTGTAAATGCGCACTTTTTACCTGTGACCAATCAAAGGTAGGAACCGCAACTATTGAAGCTTCTTTTCGCCCATAGTTGCGGGACATATCTGTAAAATTATCATCCTGGCATATCATAACACCAGTATCTATCCCGTCGATGGATACGACTAATGGTTTACCATTACCTTTTTTAAATCCTTCAAAAAAGAGAAGGTGTTTTTTTGTATAATCGCCCAAAATACTACCGTCTGATCCAATAAAAACAGCTTTATTAAACTGCTCCAAAGCAGTTCCTATGACAAGATAAATATTATTTTCTCTGGCAATATCCTGAAATTTCAAAAACCATCCCTCGTTGTTACCCGACCAGTTACTAAATCCTAACTCCGGTGACACAACAAGTTTAGAACCTTCTTTTGCCGCTTCATTAATAAGTTGAGCATATAGTGAGTTAGCATCTTTAGGA
>CAYSHS010000648.1:0-1723 GCA_964430845.1 uncultured Pirellulales bacterium
TTTCATTTTCAGGTAGTGAACTTGTCGATATAGCAATTGGTATTGAAAAGGACGGGATTGCTTTTTATGATGTTTTGGCCAGGTCGACCGAGAATGCTGTAACCCGAGAATTTTTTCAATATCTGGTGGATACAGAGCGGGACCACATTAAAATATTCCAGGGCATGCTTGCTGAAGCCGATACGTGGCAGATGCCGGCATCGTATGCTCAGGAATACGATGCTTATCTACGGGCTCTGGTAAACAGCTTCGTTTTTACCAAGGAAAAAATTTCCAGTGTAGAGGCGACGGACGCCGACAACTATATTCAGGCTTTGGAACTCGCCATAGGAGCTGAGAAGGATTCTATACTATTTTATACTGGCATGAAGGAAATACTATCACCCGGCGCAAAAGAGACATTGGATAAGATAATTGCAGAGGAGAAATCCCACCTCAAGAAACTCTCCGACTTAAAGAAAAAGCTAACATCAATATAATACTTTGATAACTGACAGTGCTTATCACACAAGAAGTATTCTTGTATGACATGCAGCGCACCTGAATGGCAAAAATACAGGTGAGTTTTTACTCGTTTGGTTTACTGTCAGCAGTTGTCTTGACTATCAGCTTAGCGGCAGTTTACTAATAATAAAATCATGGTAGCTCGTCATTGAAACTAAAGGAGGTTGATATATTCATGGAGACAAGAGTAGTCTATCTGGAGAATATCGGTAAGATCAGCATTAAAAAAATAGAACTTCCTGAGTTGCAGCCAAATCAGGTGCTTGTAAAGACACATAAAGCATCGATCTGTGGCTCGGACAGGTATTTTTACAGAGGAATTACGGTGCGGCCTCAGGATGAAGCCAGGGCGAAGCCGGAGCACGAAATTGCGGCACGGACTGGAAGTAAACCAAAACATGCCTATCCGATGGGCCCATGGGGACATGAAGGTGGAGGAACTATCGTAGAGATGGGATCTGCAGTGGAGGAATATCTGGGTGGAGGTAAGGTCAATGTTGGCGACAGGGTGGGTAGTCTTGTTTATCCAACTTATACTGATTACTGGGTCACTGACCCGGGACGTGTTCAGCCGATTCCTGATGGGGTCTCTTTCGATGTCGGCTGTCTTTATGAGCCACTAGGGTGTGCAGCCTGGGCGGCATTGCATATGGGAGTGAAGCTGGGAGATATCGTTGCCATTAACGGATTAGGATTTGCCGGCAATATCTTACTTCAGGGGGCAATAAAATCAGGAGCGTCTAAAGTGATTGCGGTAGACGTTCAGACACAGAAACTTGAGATAGCCGGCAAACTTCAAGCAAGCCATCTCATTAATGCATGTGAAACAGACCCTGTAGAGGCGGTACTGGATATCACACATGGTGAGGGAGTGGATGTAGCCGTGGATGCCATTGGAGGAAGCGGAATTGGTATAATCCAGTCTCTTAACATGGTACGCCATAACGGGATTATCGCCATCTATGGTGATAGCTATGCTCCTGTCAGTGAGTTTTGTTTCCACCGCTTTCATGAGGATGGGCTGGAAGTACGAAATCTGAATGCCGTTCATTACACCAGATTGCGATCGATCGAAAATATGAAAGAGGCCTATCGGGCTGTTCAAAGGGGTGTCTTCAACCTTGATATCGTACTTCAGAATTCAGTGAGCTATCCGTTAGACCAGATAGCTGAGGTGTTTAAGAAGGAAACCGAGGCACTTGAAGAACAAAATTCACTG
>CAYSHS010000649.1:0-1722 GCA_964430845.1 uncultured Pirellulales bacterium
GATTGCCTACCGAGTCATAGGTAAATGCTTCGTCATCCTGCACCGGATTATCCACAGTGGTCAGACGATATAGATCGTCATAGTTATACTGGTAATCGCCATGCTCAGTGGCCTTTGTGGTGATGTTATCCATTTTGTCGTAAATATACTGGTAATTCATCAATATGTTTTGGCCCGGGTCTTTGGCTGTGATCTGTTTTGTTCTCATCAGCGGGTCATAGACAAACTGCCTGGTGCTTCCTCCGGGGAACGTCATCGTCTTCGGACGGTTCCAGGTGTATTCGCTGATGGTGATAAAGCCAACATCGGGTATCTGCACACCGGTTAGCTGATTATTGGCGTCGTACAGATAGCCATATGTAATGTTGTCCGGGCCGGTGAATGTCTTCTTTGTACCGTTTTTATTATAGGTGTAACTGTTCGTCAATGAGAAAACGTTCTCTCACCCATTCGCTCTGCTCATTCGAGGCACAGAGCTCGCAGAGAAAATATTTTACAGATAATCGGGAGGTGACGATTATCTGTAAACTTCCAATGCATTCGCCTGATAAAATTCATTCTGAATCGTCGCAAAACCCGTACATATCTTTGTCCGCCGTATGCCTGAAACCCAAACGTTTACTTCAAATCCACACATCCAGACCTTCGTTATCAATCCACGAAACAGAAACGGACAAAAAACAACCCTATTTTGTCCCGTTACCATTCAAATTTCCAACCACTTATGCCTGGATGAGTTTTTTGAATACTACACCTTACATCTTCATATCTCTATCTTTTTCACGATATAATTGCACAACAAGCCCAACGATTGTAACAAAATAGAACATTAAGGCAATTACAATGATGAAAGGTTTGTGGACTAGTGCATATTGCACATAAAGAAACAATAGAAACCAAAATATTAGTTTAAAAATGCGTGTCGAGAAAAAACGTCCTTTTTTATGATAATTAAAATAACGCGATTTCAGTGATAGTCTTCTTTTATTGGCCATATAAATACATTGTATATCCAGCAAGATGAAAAACGGTGTCACATAAACAAGAAACCTCGCCAAAGACATTGCCATTTTCCACGTCAGCAGAGTAGTAATAATGTTGTAATTCATAGTGTGCTCGCAGTCCCTATTCTGAAAAAGTCATAATTTGAATAAGTTGTAAATCAGCCGAAAGATTCCATGCTGTTTCTCTAAAAGTCGCCATGCTGTTCGTTACATTATAAACTTGAACAACTCCAAAAGGCAGTTTAACTTTTGAGCCAAGTCCTGCCAAAAACGCATCTTGTGAGGTGATAACAGTGACATCTAATGTTGTCCTGACAGTTGCTATTAAACCAAATTTTATACCACTATGAAGATTCTTATTGTAGTACAATTCATGGACAGTTTTACTCACAGCATACGAAGCTCCAAGCCTTCCCTCAACAATTGCCAGCTTAACACCTCTTCCGATTTTACCCGTGACTTCGAGAAATGGATTAAAATTGACGGTCACCGTACTGTTCCACCAATTCCAACCCCCTTTTGTCTTGTCTGACCAGTAATCCCCTGTCGTGACAGCGACATCACTCCACCAGCTCCAAGCTTTATTAACCGCACATAAACCATAAGGATCAATCCACATATGAGGATTATTGAAACAGTAGGCATACAGATTCAACCCCTGACCGAACGGGTCGGTTCGCAGATATCTACCGGTGGCCGGGTCGTAATAGCGGTTGAG
>CAYSHS010000650.1:0-1720 GCA_964430845.1 uncultured Pirellulales bacterium
ATGAAATGGCTTTTAAAATTTATGTAAACACAAAAAATTTTCCGAAAGAAGAACAGTTCGGTTTAACTTCTCAAATTAGAAGGGCGGCATTATCGGTTCCTACGAATATAGCAGAAGGATATGGAAGACAAAGTCGTAAGGAATTGAAGCAATTTGTTAATATTTCTCTTGGTTCTTTAGCCGAAACAAGGTATTTACCAAGTTTTGCCTCGCGTTTGAATTATCTTCAAGAAAAGGATAATCTTATATTAAGCGGATTAGTAGAAGAAGTAGGACGATTGTTATGGAAATTTTATAAATCTTTAGCAGCATGAGAAAACAGTTTTTTTACTTATACACTTATGCTCTTTTGTACTTATGTTCTTACTAACAAGGAGGTTAAGTTGTTGATACAGGATTGGATTTGGTTACCATTTGTTTTTGCGTGGGGAAGCTGCATCGGGAGCTTCCTGAATGTTGTGATTTACCGGCTACCACTGGATAAATCGATAGTGAATCCCCCTTCGGCTTGTCCGAAGTGCGGCAAACATATTCGTTTTTATGACAATATTCCGCTGGTTTCGTGGCTTTTGCTGGGTAGAAAATGCCGATTCTGTAAAACTCCTATTTCACCGCGATATTTTGTGATTGAGCTGCTTACCGGGCTGCTTTTTCTTGGTCTTTTCTTTTTGTATTTCGACACTAATTTCATCAGTTCAATTCCGCCGTTATTAAAAGGCGGCTGGCTCATTTACCTGGCTCACATAATTTTATTATCATCATTTATAGCCGCTTCAGCGATAGACCTTGAATTGTGGATTATCCCATTGTCAATATGCTGGTTAGTTACAGTCGCAGGTTTTATAATTTCAACAATTGCTCCTCTCGTAATTAGTAAGGATTTGATTCGTGTAAATTCACTATTGCCTGTTGCTACACCCAAAACCGGTGCACTGGCTCTTGGAGCGGCGACTGGGCTTGCTGTATCACTGGTTTTAGTTGCGACAGGGCTGGTTAAAAGAAGTTATGAGTCAGAAGAACAGGGTCCCAAGAGCCAGGCTGACAAAGAACAAGATAAAACCAATAAAGAAGTACTAAAAATGCCTGAAGCAATGCAGGATGAAAATTTCAATCACAGGCTCGAAACATTTCGTGAAATAATTTTCCTTCTGCCAATATTTATTTTTTCGTTCGGTGCTCTTTGGCTTACCAAAAATGTTACTGTGATAAACAACTGGTGGCAGAATTTTTCACAGAATCCGTATATCGCAGGTCTTTTAGGCAGTATTTGGGGTTATTTCATCGGCTGCGGCATCGTCTGGGGAATCAGGATTTTCGGTGCGTTTGCTTTTGGAAAAGAGGCTATGGGGCTTGGCGATGTGCACCTGATGGGCGCCGCTGGTGCGGTCGCAGGACCGTTTTCGGTTATCATTGCATTTTTCATCGCACCTTTTTTTGGGCTGGCCTGGGTAGGAATTCAAATGTTTTTTAAAAAAATTCGCCAAATTCCTTACGGTCCGTTCTTGTCAATAGGGATTCTTGTTGTTATTATTCTACATGATAAGATTATAGATTATTTATCTATGCTATATTAACAAAGGAAATGTAAGTTTGATACTCGTAATTTAAGGAGAATTAAAATGCGGTTCGCCAACAAAAAAATTATCGTTGTACTTATATCTTTATTTTCAATTTCACTTATGACCGGCTGTACTGACTGGAAGAAAGAATATGACAAGCT
>CAYSHS010000651.1:0-1718 GCA_964430845.1 uncultured Pirellulales bacterium
TCCCATGCGAGTTCCTGGAGTTTTTTGTTAAGCTCAGGATTCCTCCACTCTTCTTTATATCCAGCCCGAATAGCAGGGGGTGGATTAATGAAAATCTCAGGTTGTGGCAAACCAACCGGACTGACACCATACATAACTGCAAAGTGGAGGTAAGCGTTCAGCGCGATCACCGGAACAGTTGGGTGTCCAATGGAATCTCTGAATAATTCTCCCTGGCTTGTCATACCGGGCATTTCTTTATTGTAAATCATTTTTCTTAAGGCGTTGTGAGCCTGTGCAGATGGAATGAGATATACAACTGTTTTGCCAACTTCATCGTTTATTTTCTTAGCCTGATCTTCGGCTGATTTGTCGTTTCTGACATTGATTTTATCAATTTCTTCTGGTGTGATATCGTAATTCTGACCGCCGCCCATCATTCCGCCGCCGAACATACCTCCACCCATCATTCCGCCGCCCATACCGCGACCTCCACCAGCACCACGTCCTGCTGCTGCACTTGCACCACCGGCAGGAGCCATAGCAGCACCTGGAACGTTACCGGCAGCTCCACCTGGAGCTGCTGCGCCACGACCACCACGGCTGCCGCCGCCCATCATGCCGCCCATCATTCCACCGCCCATCATGTTTCCCATATCATTGTTATCGATCAAACCCATTCCCGGCCATGATATCTGGACAAAGAATTTCATGTTAGGATTGTGTTCGAGACCCAGTTTTACAAATTTTTCGATAGCTTCGTCTGGTAATCCGATAGGAGACATGACGAATGCATCCAATTTACCATCAATTAAAACCTTCTTGGCTGGATTTTGCTCATCTGGACCTTGACGATCCCAGAATTGAGAGGTGCGCGATACACCAATCTGATCAATCTTCACTACATTGTGGCCCTCGATACCATAGGCTTCGGTTAACTTGGTCAGCACGTCGGGCATATCCCACATGAGACTATGGGAAGCATAGTAAACTTTCATCCCGGCGGGCTTGGCATCTTTTACGGCTGAAGCATTTGCTGTTTGAGCAGTACATGCTCCGCAAGCTAACATAATAGCTAATGTTAATAATAGTGTTTTTTTCAATTTGAAACCTCCTTAATTATTTGGGTTTTACATATCTGTTTGTCACTTTGACTCAGATTTATTCCTTAAAAATAAGCGGAGCGAATTGATTGAAACTTCGCCGCCATGTTATCCAGTCATGAGCTGTATCGGGAGAAATGTATGAAATAGCTTTAATACCTGCCGCATTAAGAGCATCAGCCGCGGTTTTTGTACTTTCTGCGGCTCTTTCACGACTTCCATAACTCATAAACACAAGTTTGACCTTTTCTTTGTTGGTAATACTCGCAGGGGAAACTGTTCCGCCGCTGAAGAGGCCAAAAGATGAAAACACGTCAATATTCTTCATGCCGACCTGATTGGTCAGCATTCCGCCTAATGAAAGGCCGGCCAATGCACGATGCTGCTGGTCTGCAATTGTTCGGTAATATTTATCAATATCAGGAATTGCTTCATTAATAAGCATTTGCCCGAAATTTCCGGCCCAATCAGGAGCAAGTGCCATATTACCCGGAACATCACCCGGTTTATATACAAAATCGTTGTTCATAACAACAATCATCGGTACTGCTTTATCTTCGGAGATAAGATTGTCGAGAATATTATTCATATGACCTGAATGAGTCCATTCCGATTCGTCTTCGCCTGCTCCATGTT
>CAYSHS010000652.1:0-1708 GCA_964430845.1 uncultured Pirellulales bacterium
TAGGTGCAGATGGAGTAGTATTGGGCGAAGTTATCAGAACTCCAGGTAGAATTTTCGATTATTGGCGTTATCTGATAAAACTTGTGAATGTGGAAACAGGACAAACCATATGGAATGTTGATGCAGCGGATGTTTATAGGGGAGAAATTGCGAATAAATTAAAAGAGGAATTAAAGAAAAATAATTGATAGTTGATTTATTAGTGGATTAGCAATAGAACCATTCCTCCACTCATTTAACTAACTAAAATTATCAGAAATTAGTCAGGGGAGTTTAATGAGAAAGGAGCATACAAAAATTTCTGGACAAAACCTGCTGCTTGTAGTTTAGATTGTCAACAGATTGCTAATTTTATTTATCCGGGCAAGTTCCCGCCGGAATCAGTGGCAGCTTTCTCCGGAATACGCAAATACTGTCCGGGTGCCGAATTTTATAAAAAAATATCAATAATTGCAAGAGACAAAACTGTGTAACAATTCAACAAAATATAATTTTCAATTTTGAAACAGGAGATCGACTTACATGGCTGAAGAAAAAATTCAAATTGAAGTATATCCATTACGATTAAACCTGAAAACCGTAATCCGCCATGCCTCCGCGACAAGAAACGAGGGGGAAAGTATCTGGGTTCATGTGACAAGAAACGGGATCGAAGGATTCGGTGAGGGCTGTCCGAGAGTTTATTCTGCTGGGGATGATCTTGAATCAAGTGTCGCCTGGATAAATGACAAATTTATCAACAAACAAGAATGTCCTGAATCAATGGATGATCTTAAAGCCTGGATAAAAACCAATAGCACACAAATAGACATATATCCTTCCGCCTGGTGCGCGCTGGAATTGGCTTTGCTGGATCTTTTTTCGTGGGAAATTAAGTGCTGTGTTGAAGAATACCTGGGTATGAAAAATTATAAACGTTCAGGATACTATTCAGCAGTGCTGCCTGATAGTAAAACATGGCAATATACGGCAATAGCTGATAAATATCTTATTCGCGGATTAACTGATTTTAAAATCAAACTGAGTGGAAAGCTGGAAAAAGACAGGCAAAAACTGAATATTTTATCTGACTTATGCAAGCAGCATGGGGTCAGGGATATCAGGATTCGCCTGGATGCAAATAATTACTGGAAAGATAAAAGCGAAGAAGCAATTGAATATATTAAAATTTTGAATTCATCAATCTTTGCAGTTGAAGAACCTGTCGGATCGCGCGATATTGAGGGAATTAAGAAAGTAAGCCTTGCAACAGGTCTTTCTGTTATCCTGGATGACAGCCTTTGCACTTTGGATTATCTCTTACAATATAAAGATTTACCAGGTAAATATATTGCAAATATAAAGATTTCGCGTGTCGGAGGTATTCTTCGCTCCCTGGAAATGATCGATGTATTAAAAGAAATGAACTGGCCTGTTATAATAGGAAGTCATGTAGGTGAAACGTCTTTGTTAACACGAGCGGCGCTTATAATAGCTTCTTACGCTGAAGAAAATCTTATTGCCCATGAAGGAGCCATTGGAGATTATTTAATTGAGTGCGAGCCAGCGGAACCAATGCTTAAATTCGGCCGGCATGGATTACTGGATATAGACAATACCTATTATTGGAAAATGATTCAGGGTTTAAAATCAATTCCGCCGGAAAACTGGAAATATGCTGAAAAAATCGGATGATCGACCGGCAACAGCACGAGTTCCTTATCCGGGA
>CAYSHS010000653.1:0-1701 GCA_964430845.1 uncultured Pirellulales bacterium
GCTCCGCATATTATTACTGAAAACCTCAACACCCTCGATTATATTGCAGGTTCTGTTCTTACTAATGCAGATCAGAATCCAGATATTGAGATACTTGGTTGGTTGAGTGATAATGACTATGCCGATCTGAATTTTAATGGAATTAAGGATCCCGGCGAACTTGTGGCACCTCCGGTAATGGGAATTTTAAAATACCCAAAAAGCAAAATATTCTTTATTGGTGATGCTAATGGCCTGCAGGTGATGCCTCAGCCATTTATCGACAATCTTATAAAATGGATGAGGAAATGAACTGAACAGGAGGAATAGCAATTACGCTCTCCTGGCAAGAGCTCAGGAAAGGCGGCTTTTAACTCCTAAGTCAAAATTGCAATCCAACCAGCCCAAATGTGGCAAATCAAATAAAATTTCATAGTTTTATACAAGGGATTTTACACCAGAGATGGAAAGAAATCTATATGGTTACCAAAGAATTGACAGATCAAATTATTGAATCTAATAATACCAGAAAATATGAAAATAAAGATTGATTTTACAGGTTACCGGATCTACTTTAAACTGGTTTTAATTTATTTATGTTTTTCCGGATTCCTTATTCCTGCCCTGTCGCAACAGCCTGCTAATTACACTTCTTTTAAACCAGGAGGAGAGTGGCTCGCCGACGATGGAGTTCATATCGACTGCCATGGAGGCAATATAATCTACATTGATTCACTTAAAACATTTTTCTGGTATGGTGAACACCGGGGGCAGCCCAGGGGGGCATCATGTTACTCTTCAACCGATCTCTATAACTGGAAAAATGAGGGCGTTGTGATCGAAAAAGGTGATATACAAACTTTTGAACGTCCTAAAGTTGTCTATGATGAAAAGAATCATAATTATGTCATGTGGTTCCATTATGACGGTAATGGCTATACTATTGCTGAGCTTGGTGTAGCAGTCAGTAAGAATCCCACAGGACCATTCACGGTCCTGGACCACTATCGTCCCAATGGTCATGAATCGCGCGATATTGGAATGTATGTCGATCCTGAAACAAAAAAAGCATACATTGGTTATGCAGCCGATCATACTAATCGCACCATTCGAATGGTGGAATTGTCAGCTGATTATCTCAGCCTTACTACCAATGATGTGGATATTGAAGCTCACTGCGAGGGTCCGGGCATCCTGAAAAAAAATGGCATCTTTTACCTCTTAACGAGCCAGTGTTCAGGGTGGACCCCAAATCCCGGGACCTATTATACTGCCCCTGATATAATGGGACCTTATACCAGCCAGGGGAGTCCTTTTATTGGTGATGCCGGCAACAATTCGTTTAATTCTCAACCATGTTACATATTTAAGATTCCGGGCTATACCGATGCATATCTCTATATGGGTGATCGGTGGAATGGCGGTGGCCGGCCGGAATCACAATATATTTTTCTGCCTATCACAATCACGGGTGACGGTAAAATGGAGCTTCACTGGTATAAAGAGTGGGATCTGAGTATGTTCACTCCGGTCAGGAGGAGGCCCGCCAGGTAAAATACAAAGACAAAAACTCAATAAATAACACAACATTTACAATCTGTACAATTGTAATTTTCCGGATTTATTTCCAGATCATCTCACTGGTCCAAGGTATTTGTCAAGCCATGCCAGAGTCTCCTTTATATATTCGGCCCGCGGAGGGATGTGGTCGGTCTCGTACAG
>CAYSHS010000654.1:0-1690 GCA_964430845.1 uncultured Pirellulales bacterium
TGAAAGCATTAGAGCTGCCTTATCGTGTCGTTAATGTCTGCACAGGTGACCTTGGTAGAGGACAGGCGAAAAAATTCGATATAGAAGCATGGATGCCGTCAAGAGGAAATTATTGCGAAACTCACAGCGCTAGTAAATTCTATGAATTCCAGGCCAGAAGAATGAACCTTCGCTACAAACAAACAGATACAAAGAAAAATGTGTTCTGTCACACATTAAACAATACAGTTATAGCTTCACCAAGAATTTTAATACCAATCCTCGAACTATACCAGAACGCAGATGGAACAATAACGATACCAGAAGTGTTGCGTAAGTACATGGCAGGCAAAGAGCATATCTCGAAACAGTCTTAAAATTTCATAGCCAGTTTAATAATATTAGTTATATGACCAAAGTTTAAAATCAGGCGGCGTAGATGAGATGATAAAATAACAGGCTAAATGTTATTTTAATCCAATAAATTAATATAAAATAATCACAAAACAATCAAATATACCATTGATTTTGTCTTAAAAACAGACAAAACGATACAAATCATAATTCAAGCCTCAATAATACGATAAAAAGGATTTTAAATTAAAGCGAAAAATCTTTAAATAAACTCCAGTTGATGGATAACGCTATTTTGCTCACGTTTCTTTATTTTGTATATTTTCAGTAGTATTTCAAAATCGATGAAGCGTCTGCAAAATCGACAAAAACGGAGGTTTAGAAGAAAATATGAATACAAAATTGAATTTGGAAGGAGAAAAATTACCAGGAAAAGTAATTGGAATACTATTCCTGTCATTATGCCTGCTCACAAATATAAACTTGGCTTCAGGCATCTCAAATTCAGAAGCCAAAACAAGCTCCAGCAGGATATTCAGGGCTATGGCGCGAGTTTATATTGCAGAAGGAGAATATACAAAAGCACAGGGACTTGCAGAAAACGCATTAATACTGGCAAAATCAGATAAAGGGCCGGAATCAGATTCGGAACGCTGTAAATGCCTTATTGATTTGGCATTTCTATATAAAAATCAGGGAAGATTTTCCGATGCACAAAAAGCCTGTGAAGCTGGATTGGAATTGCAGAAAAAGATTTATTACAAAGACCATCCTTACATCGCTGCTACCCTGAGAATTCTCAGCTCAATTTATCAGGGTCAGTGTAAATATTCACAAGCAGAAAAAACTTTGGCTCAGGCTATTCATATCATGCAAAAAAGTCACTTGCCCGATGATCCTGCTTTGGCGCCTTACCAGGTGGATATGGCACGCCTTTTGGCCGCACAGGGAAAATTCAACGAAGCAGAAGCCCTATATCTGCCGGCACTTGAGGTTATTAATAAAAGCTATGGACCTGACCATCTTTACACAGCCGGTGTGATCAGCAGCCTTGCAGAACTTTATACCTTACAGAAAAAAGATAAAAAAGCCGAGGAATTAACAAACATAGCACTAAAGATACAAAACAAATCACAGAGCACGGTATTAAGTAAAGCAAAATTATAACCGCATATAAAGGGGGTTCCCATTTTTCTCAGTGTTAAAATGGGAACCCCAAAAAGTTTATTTCTTAACTGAACTTTTGCAAAACTCTTGTTATTAAATTTACACCTATCTTCGGTCAAAATGGATTTTATAAGGTATGAGTTCTGCAAAATTGAAGTTAGGCATACTTAAAGAAAGAAAAAATTTCTTC
>CAYSHS010000655.1:0-1688 GCA_964430845.1 uncultured Pirellulales bacterium
GAAAAAAGGCCTGTGACGCCTGCCCATTCTTGTCATTCTGATTTTTACTGCCATGATTTTACCTTTCTTATCATATATATTTAATTTCCATGACGTGAACATTTTCAGTCACGAAACTCGTTTATATAAGGTTCTGTTCGATTAACTTGTATTTTTCATCAATTTTCTTCTGCACGGCACAAGTTTCCTTCAAAGCAGTAGCTATTTTACAATAATGCTTAATATCCTGCAAATCGAGTCGTTTTCCTTTCCTTTCCTTGAGCCATTTTTCCATAACCCGGTAGCCGCCGATTTCATACAGCCATATTTCAGCCGGAAGCGGTGAAAAATACTGCTTTTCATTGATTTTTGCAAGCTTTTTTTGCTCATCGTATTCAATTATTTCAATTTTGTTATCCCAGTCTCCATGAAATTTGAGGGCAGATTTTTCGAGTTTGCCTGATTTAAGCAGGTGTAATTCAACCAATTCTTTGCCATATTTTGCCATAGCATTGAATAATTTTAAGTCCGAGGTAAATGGGATTCGCGGGAAATCGGACTTGAGGAACTCGGAATATTTTACACGGTAATTCTCCGAATATAATACAGCATAAATATAGTAGAGGATCTGCTCGGGAGCGAGTTCTTTGCCGAAAGTTTGGGCTAATTTAGCCTGAAGCTGCTTATCAATATTGACCTGACGCTCATATTTACCGCCGCCATTGTAAAGGTCTGTTTCAGGATATAGATAAAGCGGGAAAAGATAACTTATTTCGCGTGTCTGATCGGATATAATACATGACTCAACAATAGTCTCACAAATAAGGGCATGTTTGAAACCTACAGAATTTTCTTGGCGACACGTCAATAATCCAATATTTTCCTTCATCATGTGGTACATAACATCTTTTCGTGTTCTTTCTATTAGTGTGTCATTATAGCATGTATAACGTTGGTCAAAAGGTCGATATAAAATAGGAACTATCTGTTTTTCCCAATTTTCTTCTTCACATATTTTTTTACGTGCTTCTCTGACATTCCACTTGGCTTTGTCTGAAAGGTTGAATGTCTTTTTGATAATTTCGTCGGACAGATTTTTATCAAAAAACATTCTGATTCTTTTTTCCAGTTCTGTCTTATCAACATCTATAACAAACTTGTCTCTACTCGTTACCACCCCAACGCTGTTGACAGGGAAAATATCTGTTATTTTTGTGAATTGTACATATTTAGAAAGCTGCGTTTCATCTCGTGGATTGAAAAAGTAAAATTCTGATTTTGGTGAAACGGGATTCCATTTAGTATTATTAAGATTATGTGTTCTCAACCAAATATATTTATCTTCCCGCAGCCCCCAAAGATCGGCATGGTAAATTTTCTTTTCAAGACCAGTTTTTTTAACTGCGATAATTATTGCGACTCCCTGCTGTATATCAAAGACATTCTGATCCTTTGAGCCATCCGGGCATTTTCCCTTTTTTTTGGCTTTCTTGACATTGCCATGCAGGTCAAGAATGTGTATATGGTCGAAGCTGTTCATAAGGGACTGGCGCATTCCCCGGAAAGTCGGATTGTCGAGGTAACTATGATTTGTTATAAATCCGAGAACGCCCTCGCCTGCCTGGTCGATTTTCCATTGGGCGAATCGGATAAACTTGACATAATCGTCCTGTAGCCATTTCGGATTTTTCTCGCCAAGCGGTTGCCCG
>CAYSHS010000656.1:0-1687 GCA_964430845.1 uncultured Pirellulales bacterium
CATACTTTAAAACTTCATATTATTTTTTCTAAAGTGAAACAAGGGACGGTTGTGCTAGCTCAATAATTCGGTAACTTTTTCTAGCTTTTCATAAGGGGTGATATAGGCAAGTCCTCCATGTCTTCTTAAGTGGTTATATTCAAATAAGAAGTTGCCTAAATTATAGATAAGATCTTTTACAGAGTCAAATGAATGGTCATTAAAATTCAACATAGTTAATTTTTATTTATAAATATTTAAACTTTTTAAACCTGATTTCATAATCTTTTTCCGAAGAAATGAATTATACATTGCCGGGCATTTAAGGTTTTTCAAATAGATGTTTCTCTTGATTGATTTTACCTCTTTTTTATATCTAAGAGAACATCGAGGCCAGGCTTCATAAATTCATAACAAAGTTGCTAAAGGTAACTCTTTCCAATATGCCTGCCAATATAGATATGCTATATTGGTAACATGATCAGACCATTGCGGATAAAATTTAAAGGAGCAGTTTATCACATATTGCATGCTTACTTGTCTTGCGAACAACCATTATCATCTACTTATTAAAACCTCTTTGGGTAACCTATCAAGAGGAAGGGAGGTGAAAGCTAAGCCAAAAATTGTTTCCATTTCTTTACTTTTTTCTTAGATTAATAAAAATTATAGGAGGATATTTTTTAATGTTAAAAAGTAAAAGGATCTTAATTTTAAGCTTAATACTGACTCTTGTCTTTGTTTTGGCTATCATTGGTGTTGTATATGCTGCCGATTCCCTGGATGAACTGAAAGAGTGGGACCTGGTCTATATCAGCGATTCAACGGGATGGGGAGTTCCCGACAAATTCGCTGATAATATTGAGAGAGACACTGGAAAAACTGTCCGAATACATGCCTATACTGTTGGCGGTTTATCGGCGCTAAGAGTGTTACAATCATTGCAGAGTGATCCTGAATCCCTATACGATATTGATATGCAGGCTGACATTGCTGAAGCTGAAGTGATCGTCTTCTTTGCTAATGAACAAGGAGACCCATCCAAAGGAGGAGTGCAAGGCGGGATATCAAGATGTATGTTTTATAGCAGTATCCCACCTGAAGACTGCACACTCCAGTTGTACGAACCCTACATCGAGAACTTGAAAGCAATCTATGAAGAAATACTCGCTCTCCGAAATGGCAAGCCAACCATTATCAGAACATTAGATTTGTACAATCCACTCATCAGTGAGCATCGTAAACGCAACACGGAAATCGAGTGTACACAGTGCTGGGAAATTTACAATACAGCAATCCGACAAGCAGCTGACGCGTTCAACATACCGTTAGTGAGCGTTTACGATGTATTCAATGGATTAAATCACGATGAAGACCCCAGAGAAAAAGAATACATCGGAACTGACGGTGAACACACATCTAAACAGGGCCAGCAAGTTATTGCTGATCTTCTAAGCGAGGCTGGTTACGAACCAGTAGAACCGTAATCAGACTAGCAGCGGGGGCTAATCCCACATGTAGCGGGCGGGGGGGAGCTAGTAAGCGCCCCCAGGTAAGCACCGCGAGCCAGCCAAATGACAGGGGATGGTTCTTTGACACATTAAAAACATAGCAGAATATATTGGCGTGCATTATACTGCAGTGGGCAGAGCGATTACTAATGCTTATATGAAAAAGTCTCAGAAAGTAAGTAAAAGGGATTTAGAGA
>CAYSHS010000657.1:0-1677 GCA_964430845.1 uncultured Pirellulales bacterium
CGCTGGCATTCCACGGGATCGTCTGGCATTGGCCGATATACCCGAAAAAATGATGTTTCGTGCCGGAGGTAAGCTGCTCGACGGAGAGTTTAATATTTTTAGATTCGGTTCCGAAGGCTATACCGCCAACAGCAAATACAAAGAGGAATAAGTAAGCCCTCCGTCGATTTGATTTAGTGTTTTTCATTCTTGCATAGCCTTAACAAATACTTCCTATTTTAGAAGTTCCATAAACGCTTGGCTGCCAAACCAAACACAGCAGCCGAACCATGTCGCAAAAAATCACGCCTGCCAATATCCATATCAATATCTCCTCTGCTGTTTCCCGTATAACATTAAATATTTTAACTATGATTCCTATATATACTTTACTGAACCACTCCTGCAAACTTTACGTCTCATGATACCGAAATTTCAACTCAATTTCAAGATGATTCCAGCAGGTCCGGCACTCGGCGTCAAACGGCTCAAAACAGCGGGGATTAATTATCACAAACTTGAAAAATAATTAAGGGGGCCTCTAAAAACAATTGCTTTTGTCAAAAGTTTTTGTGAACTTCTCGCGGATAATAACGCGATCTATTACTATCACTACGATGGTCTGGGCTTGCCATTATCGTTGTAGGGGTAATCCCATGTGGTTGCCCTTTTTTTTTACCAATTAACCAATTCTCTAAACGCTCGACACTACACGCTGCCTTCTAAACGAACAACTCAAAACTCAACACTAAAAACTCAAATCTAAAGTGCCGGCCGAAGGTTCGATTACGAAACAGGGCTTTACTATCACTGCGCAAGATACTATAATCTGTATATAGGCCGGTTTTTACAAATCGACCCGGTCGGCTACAGTGCGGATATGAACTTGTATGCATATTTTTGCAACAATCCTGTTGTGTGTACAGATCCTAGTGGATTGTAGTAGATGGTTGCTTCTTATTTGAAAAAGGTTTACAAGTATATTGTAAATTTTACTGAGAGAAAAATAGAAAATTTTTCAGAGATGATATTTGTTCTGATATTTATAATTAAAAATAATTAACCGGAGGCAATAGCACAGAAATGATGAAAGCCAAAAGCGTAATGATTTCCGTGGCAATAATAGCAATTACTGTATCTGCTGTGATAATAAAGGCTGTATCTGACGGTGCTTCGGCTACGGACGAAACAAGTAAATCGAACCAAAAAGTGTTTAGCGCTGCCGAAAATGGTGATATTGGCCAGGTTAAACAGCCTGTTGAAAAAGGCACTTCGGTTTCGGGCCAGACAAATGAATTAAATCAGGAATTGTTTAATGCTGCTAGAAGTGGTGACATTGACCAGGTCAGGCAGCTTGTTGAGAAAGGTGCCGATGTTAATTTTAGCAGTACTAATTTTGGCCCTACTGTCTTAATTGTAGCTATAATGAGAGGGCATTTGGATATAGTGAAATTCCTCGTTGAGAATGGGGCTGATGTTAATGTTGGCGATTTAGTTGTTGATACACCGTTATTTGTTGCATCAGCAGGGGGGCATTTAGATATAGTACAATTCCTCGTTGACAAAGGGGCCGATGTTAATGCTCGTACTACTGGCGATATAGAAGATGGTATGACTTCGTTAATGCTTGCTTCAATAGGTGGATATCTTGATATAGTGAAATTCCTTGTTGAAAAAGGTGCCGATGTTAATGCTGTC
>CAYSHS010000658.1:0-1675 GCA_964430845.1 uncultured Pirellulales bacterium
TTTTCCTGGATTCGGATCAGCTCAGGCGCGAGCATTAAAGATGAAAAATTCACGATAGGCACATCGGCAAGAATACCGTCATAATCATTCGGATAACGCTGCGCTACTGTGAGAGCTTCTCGTCCTCCCTGCGAGCCTCCGATGTAATAATTGAATCTTGGACGCTCTCCATACACTCTTTCCATGATAACCATAGCGGCGTCGTGAGTCTTTTTCATCTGCATATAACCGAGGTTCTTGATTGCTTCGTCATTGAGTGCCCATTTGTTACCGGAATTTCCGCCACCCATCATACCCCCCATACCGCCCATCATCCCACCGGCCTGGTGTCCTGAGTCACTGCCATACATTGCGATTCCATCGTTGCCTGAGCCGCCCCGGCCTCTGCCGCCCATCATACCACCAGCCTGGACTGTGATAGTGCCATTCATACCGCCTCCGCCCTGCTGTATAGACCGACGTGACCAGCTCGCCGGCAGTACTACGCGGAAATTGATTGGATATCCACATGGGTCCACCGGCATAATCGAACCTTCGACAACTGCATAGCTGGATGCTGCATCGGACCCGGCTACCCATCGTGGCGCAGAGAGATTGACCGCGCTGACAGGTTCGCCGATAGCTGAAACAGGTATCAAGGTGCCAACACGCTCAACAGTTACATCTGCCTGGGTTATTATTTTGTTTTCACTTATAGGCGCCAGTTTTGACCCTGGAGTGGGAATAGATTCCGCCGCCAGTAAGCTGTTTGGGATTGCAGGGATAACAGAAATTATAAGTGCAGCTAATTCAATAACAAATATGCTGTTCCTCGTTTTCATAAGGCCTCCAGTTCTATAATATATCCAAAATCAAACATGAAAGATTAATATATTACGTACACGTACTTTAATATTAATACTAAATTTCCTGTGTTAGAGTCAACAAAAAAAGACTTTTTTCATTTTTTGCCGGCACTTTTGCGCATTATACTTATAGAAATAGAATTCGCCAGGAGTTGAAATATAAGTGAATGAAATTAGTATGGAACTTGATTTGGAAATCGAATACGATGGGAGCGGCGAGGCGATGGACTTGAACCTTGTGGAAATATTTCTGACTCAGCAGAGCAGGCTCAAGCGAATCATCGCTGGTATGGGATTGAACACCGCACAATTCGAGACAAAGCAGGATGGCGTCAATGTTTTCACAATTATCGTTATCGTTGCGCAGTGCAAATAATGTTTTATGGACAGGCTTGTTTTACTCGTTAAGAATTTTTACGGATTTGTTCCGGGATTTCCTCTGCGAATCAGGAATCTCACCCAGATATAGCACCGCTTTTTGTACATATAATCCATTAACAACCCTTTTTGGACCAACACGACGGAAAATATTTTTTATTTTCTCTGCTTGACCGTGTATGTGAGATATTTGGGATAACGCAGGTGACCTGTGCACCAGCGATAAATATGGCTGGTTCGAGCTTCAGCTCGAATATAACATTACAGAAACAGGTAACAGCGGAATTATCTTTCACGTTACCGACGAAGGAAGTTCCACATGGCAGAACGGTCTCGAATTTCAGCTTGAAGATAATCAGGAAGCGGCAGACAAGATTCACTGCGGCTGGATGTATCAGCTCTATCAGCCGCCAATTGATCCGAACACAGAAAAAACTCTCGATGCAACAAGA
>CAYSHS010000659.1:0-1423 GCA_964430845.1 uncultured Pirellulales bacterium
CGCTGATATTGAGGATTTAACTGCCAGTTACCATTTTTAAGCTCAGCACCAATCCACCAGGGATGTAAATGTAACTGGACATCGTGTCCATTAACGGCTGCATACCTAACCTGCTCTTCAATTTTCTCTGAAGGCGAATAATCAAGATTTAGCAATCCTTCCTGCTCAGCTTTTTTCATCGCCCAATACTCTCCCACCTCAAACATAATCGAAACCTTCGCCTGATACTGGTCGCACAATTCAAGCAATCTTCGAGTCGGCTCAATCATATCCCTGTGCACATCGCCGGAGCCATTACCAAAAATCTCGTAATCCAGGCTGAGAATTAAATGTATCAAAACTTATCCATCCTGATTAAAGACTAATATATCTGTCAATTATCCCGTGGAATCCGCTGGTCAACATATATTGCCTTGCCACGTTCAGAAAGAGGAATTTCTTTTACAAGCTCAATGGAAAAAGATACCCTGCCGTTAAGTTTATTACCTAAATTCCGCTGTATTTTGTCGGCATCCTGCTTAGCAAATCCATCAGCCGGTACTATACGAAGAATCGCTTTTCCCGGTTTTTCCTGCAAAAACTGAAACTGCCGGACATTCAAAAAAGTATCATCGTGCATATTCAGAGTCGTCCAGGATATTTCCGAACCGTCATTTGCGATTAGTACCTCCTGAATCCGGTGTCCCTGAATGTCACGAATAAGTATATGCTCCCGTCCACAGGCCGGGCAATGGTCGCCGATATACGTAGCCAAATCTCCGGTTCGATAACGTATAAACGGCATAACAGTATTGATAAAACCCGTACCGACTATTTCACCACGCTGGCCAGGAGTAGTAACAGAATTGCCCTGCTCGTCAAGAAGCTCGAAATAACCATAAGTAGGCCATATATGATAATTATCCGATTCTTCACAACCTGAAGCGAGAATGACTTTTTCCGACTGACCATAACATGAAAAAAGGCGACATCCGAATACTTTTTCAATCATCTGCCGCTGCTGTGGATAAACGATTTCAGATTCGGCTATAATACCCTTAATATTTTTTGGTGCCTGTTGCCCGCTTCTAAGAATAAATCTTGCCAGTGTTTGAACGCTTGAGGGATAAACATGCAAAAAGCACTGACCTATAGTAGCAATATGTTCCAGATAACGAACCATATTCTCATCGGACAAATGAAAACTGCTGTAATAATGGTGACGTAAAATCGGGTCATATTCATGATAAAGCCCATTCCTGTCCTGCTGTACTATGCGGCTTCGTAATACTGCTATTGGTATTCCCGGTTTATAACCTGCCCGACGCCAGCTTGTCGTTAGATAAGCATATTCAACTGACGAACGGTCTGCATTAATATAAAAATGCAGAGGCATACCGCTCGTCCCACCTGTTGAAATGAAATCAACATCTCTGTCTATAAC
>CAYSHS010000659.1:1433-1669 GCA_964430845.1 uncultured Pirellulales bacterium
CCGGTGTTGTGCACATCTCATTAAGGTTCTGAATGACAATCTGCTTGTCAATTAACGGAAGTCTTTTCATGTCTTCCAAAGAATTAAGGTTTCCCGGATTAAAACCTGTACAATCAAATAAATGACGATAGAATTTTGTTTTTTCATAAGCAAGCTTTGTAATTTCCTGTAATTTCAACAATTGATATTGACGTGTTTTCTCGGCTGGCCACCATTGCATTTGTTGTATACTTTGA
>CAYSHS010000660.1:0-1667 GCA_964430845.1 uncultured Pirellulales bacterium
CTGCGTGCTCGGATTACGGCCCTTTGGGCCTCCATGGCCTCCGCTCGCAGCCGGTCTGATTCTTGCCCGCCTCTGGCGGGTTTATGCCCACCCGATAAAATGAGAAAGATGGTCTCCTTTGAGGTACAACCTCATTCGTGTTAATTATGGCAGTTAAAAGAAAAAACATTAACACAAAGAAAGGAGACCGTATGAAAGATACCATTTATGACCACTATATTGCAATAGATTGGTCAGCTATAAATATGGCTATTGCTCGTATGACAAAGAAATCAAACAAAATCACTACTATTGACGTGCCATCTGATATTGCTGAACTTCAATTTTATTTAAAGAACCTGAAGGGTTCCAAGATGCTGGCTATTGAAGAAACTACCACATCACAATGGTTATACACCGAACTGAATGATTATGTGGATAAAATATTGATCTGCGATCCCTGCCGTAACAGCCTTCTTAAAGAAGGTCCTAAAACAGATAAAATTGATGCTACAAAACTTGTACAACTTTTAAGAGCCCGTCTCAAGAAAGAAGTTTATCACTCGACCGACAAATTTATATACCTTCGCAGAATTGTGAGCGGCTACGAGGACATGGTCAAAGCCGGTGTCCGGTTACAGAACCAACGTTATTCCCTGCTCAGAGCTTGTGGAAAAAGCGGCTATGAAAAAAAAGAGGTTAAGTTGGCCTCCAGGGATGAACAATATGTGCTGGACTGTTTAGATCGGCAGATTCAAAATTATAAGGACGAAAAAGAAGGATATGAAAAAGAGTTTGAAAGACTTGCCCGAAAACATCCTGAAATAAGGCACCAAAAAAGTATTCCAGGTATCGGGCTTATTAACGCGGTAAAAATTGTTGCCCGTGTTGTGACACCCTATCGATTTTCCGGCAAAGGACATTATTTAAGTTATTCAGGTCTTGTCAAACATGAAAAATTGAGCGGCGGCAGGAGTTATGGCAAAAAAAATCCAAGATACTGCAGAATGATGAAATGCATTTACAAGTCAGGCGCCATAGCAGCTATTGGCAATAATAATCCGATTAATGACTACTATGAGTATTTAATCAATGAGAAAGGCTATCCTGAATACAATGCAAGACATAAAGCATGTCGAAGATTGGCGGTTATAAGTTTTGGTGTTTTCAAAAGCGGGAAAAAATATAAACCTTACAGGAGAGATCATGTAAAAGAAGGCAAATAAGTATAATCAGGTCTATATGTACCGTGTTTGAAATTCAAACCTCATTAAAAGTGAGTAACGGTCTTATAGGTGAGGGAGAGAGCTCAAGGAGTGGAGGTAACATATTCGATTTAAGTATAATAGTTCAACCGCCCGTTTAGCCCCCCTCTATTTCCTATAATTTATAATAGCCCGTTCTCCGGCATGCATCATTATCCGATCCGGAGATAGAGTGCTCAGATAGGCGCCTGAGGAATACTGATAGAACCTTATTATGCCATTCGATAAAGAAAGATCCGTTAAGTTGTAGAGAATGAGTGTAGAAGAAAACATGGTACAGATGACCAACAGTGGAGACCGTAAGCAAGAAAAAAATACATTTTATTGCTAATGGAGGCGTGTTTTTTCTTGACTTACTTTCTCATAGGCGCCCGTTTAGCCCCCCTCTATTTCCTATAATTTATAATAGCCCGTTCTCCGGCA
>CAYSHS010000661.1:0-1666 GCA_964430845.1 uncultured Pirellulales bacterium
TTTCCAGGCCGGTAACAAGGCGGCAATATTGGCCGCAATGACAATCATAACGGCCAGAATAAAATACATCGTAGCCGGTAAAAAGGGATAGAGGATAGCCGTTGCCCCGAAACTTTCAAGGCTTACGGAAATAGCCGTCAGATCTATCCCTGCATCACCATAATAGGCAATTGACAGTACACCGATGCAGATACCAAAAAGTCCGCCAGTCAGTGATAGAAAGACAGATTCCAGAATAATCATCATAAATACTTTGCTTTTTCTCATGCCGACAGCGATGAGCACACCTAATTCTCTTATCCTGTCCATAACCGACATCAGCATTGTATTTGTTATGCCAAATAACAAGGCAAATAAAATGATGCCGACAAAAATATACATATAAATACCGGCGTTTTGAGATAAGTAAGCCAGGTCAGGCGCCAGATCCACCCAACTTTCGATCTGTAGATTATGGTAAGTCGATTGCAGGTCGGCTTTTATTGCATCAATTTGATCGGTGCGTTGAACGCGTATGGCGATTTCATGAATGATAGGAGCAGTGTTAAGTATCCGAAAAAGGTCTTCCTGACGCACGTAAACAGTCATTTCATCAAATTGTGAGGAATTTGTTTTAAACAATCCAACTATTCTGCAGGCGATATAGGCAATTCCACCCTCGAGATCCTGAAAACTGAGCACAATCTTTGAGTTTAATTTGAGATTCAGGCGATCAGCCAGTTTTGTGCCGATGATTATCTGATTTTTTCGATCTGATTCAAAAAAATTGCCTTCCTTCATCTTTTTGTGGATATCAGTAATTTTTTTCGAATCCTCCGGTATAATACCAATTATTTCAACAGCATAAGAGGAGGAAGGAGATGCGGCCATTCCGACAATGAGCGTTCTGCCCTCGGCTGCTTCAATTCCAGCAAATCGCCGTACACCGTTGAGTACCTCCTGGCCATCCGGCAGAAAATTGCGCACGTCCTGGTCATCTTCATAAGCGACCTTATGGATTTGAATATGGGAGAGATTACGGCTGATCGCCGTCTCAACCATGGAATCCATCATTCCGACCATAATTGCACTGGAAAACAATCCCCCCCAGAGCCCGAAAGTGATTGCGGCAATAATAATTGCACTGCGTTTTTTATTACGCCAGATATTTTTCCAGGCTAAAGCGATCAACATTAGTTTCTCCTTGTTCTTATGCTTGTGGCAGGATGATCCTATTCTTGGCCATCCTCATTATCGGGCAATTGAGAGAATGCATCCTCAACCAGGCGCCACAAGTGTTAATAAAATCTATACTTTTCTAAGAGATTTCTTTACCCCCGTATAGTTTTTGCCGGATCAAGACGGCGGATAAACAAGAAGGGATAAGAAATCGTCACAATGGCAATGAGCAGGACCACCAACATCTGTGAGATAAAAATAACCGGGGCCGCACTGAATGATAAAATAGGCTCGATACTCAGTTTATCGTACAAAGTTGCCATCTCACCGGTAAGATTTATCGGATTGTTTATCAGGTACAAAACGACAGGTATGCTGGTTAACATACCGGCCACAACCCCGATAAACGAGACAAGCAACGTCTCGATGGCCAGAACCAGGAAAAGGCGGCGCTGTTTCATGCCAATAGAGATAAGAATGGCGAATTCTTTTGCCCTCTCGCTAACCA
>CAYSHS010000662.1:0-1663 GCA_964430845.1 uncultured Pirellulales bacterium
CCAGCGAAATTTGTTTGTATGCTTCAATATAATAGTCTCTATTGAGGCCTTTTGTAAGCAATTCTTTGTTGCTGCTTAATTTTGAAAAATAAACTTCAGCCAAGTCAAGACTGTCACTCTCAGCATAGGCAATTACAAATTCGCTTAGTAAAAATGGATAGTATAAATTTCTCTGGGGCGATTTTTCATTTTCTGCATAGGCCAGCTTTAGATATTTAATACGTTCTGCGTTATTGCCTTGTTCTCGCATATCAGCGGCAGTGTTGTAGTAAAGCGTAAATAAATAAGGAGTTCCCGTAGTTTTTTTAGAGAGTTCAATAGATTCATCCCTAATTTGCCTGGCTTCTTTGTAAAATCCGTTTTGACTATAAAGAATTGATAGGGAATTATTGGCTTCCAGAAGTTTTACAGTATCTTTTGTTTCTATAAAAATATTTCTTGCCGATTGCAAGGTTTGTGAGGCTGCTGCAAATTGACCCGTTTCTTCTTCTACAAATCCGATTCTTACAAGGACACTGCCTAATTTGTTTTTGTTTCCAGACCTTATAGCATATTCTTTAGCTGTCTGTAATAGCTCTAAACTAGAGGTCAAATCTCTTAAATAAAAGTAACTGTCTGAACCATATTGATAAAAATTTGCAACCGCATTTAAGTCTTTTGAGTTTTTTTCTTTCCCCTTAAAATCTTTAAATATTTGAAGCCCTTTTGCCGGGTCCCCTATCACATTAGTGGTGTAGTATATAAAATCTGCTGTGTGTTTTGTGGCTAAGCCAATTGAGTCCATCTCAAGCGCTAGGGCTATGTTTTCCTTTATTAACAGCGAATATTGATACTCTTCGTTAAATTCTACGAGTGTAATAAGGCTATCGGTAAGTTTTAGTCTTTCGGCTTTATCGGCTGTTTTAATCTTTTCTTTTAAGGAATTAACAACTTTTTCAAACTCAATATTTTGAGAAAAACCAACAATAGTTATGAGTAGCAATGGAAAAAAAAGAAACTTTTTCATTTAAATAGGAACTGCCTGGTTTTTATAAGAATTTTAAAGATATGGTATTTTGCTTTAAAAGCCGTCCCGTTAAAATTAAATATTTTGAATTCCTTATTTTTTTCGGAAAGTAAAGGCCATTTGATTTCCAAAAGTATCTCTGGAACGGTCCTCCGACAGGTATTTAGCTTACCCGGTTAGGCGCAGGTTATTCTGTTCTTAAACTATTCAAACATTCGTCCGGTGATAAAACAGGAAGAATCTGTCAAAGCCCTGTAATAATTTTCAACCAGGTCTGACAGGCTACAGCCTTTTTCTTTCGCATATTTCCCGGCCCCCGGACTTCATTACTGTGTAATGAGACATTATGCCAAGCAGAGGGTGCCGGCATTGTTTGAGAAAAAGCTATATTACCTTGTGCCGGCTTCCTTATAATAACGGCATTTGCTGCATGACGCTTAGTTCACGCAGCAAATACCTCAGTTATGGAAAGAATCTCAATGAATCCTTATGTAATTTCTAAAAACCAGACGGGCTGTGTTGCCCGGTACCTTCGACTGGCTAACCTGCTAATCGCTTTCCTGATCTGTAACGGGAGCGGTTTGTCCCCCGGAGGAAGAACCGGGGATACCCTGAAGTTTTTAACAATAAAATTATTAGTTGTTCACATTTTGAGTG
>CAYSHS010000663.1:0-208 GCA_964430845.1 uncultured Pirellulales bacterium
GCCGTCCAATTCGTGGATGCCCACCCAAGTTTTCCCAGTCGGTAGCATGTAACTCGAACGCTCGATAGAACAATTCATTGTCTGGGGCAATTACTACTCCTCCCCAATCGACGTCCCGGATACCGATTATACCGCCTGACTTCAGTACTCGTTTCATTTCAAGTAAGGCTTGGTCCTGTTCAGGAATATGCTCGAGAACATTATGGCT
>CAYSHS010000663.1:218-1651 GCA_964430845.1 uncultured Pirellulales bacterium
CAGCAGAACTCGATATCTTTAAACCATTTCTACAAAATAGTGATTTAAATATTGATTGGGTAGATTGGAAGACAAAAGGTGAAAAGTTCGATGAGGTCTCCGGGTGTCCTTTCTGCACAAAGGATCTTGGAGAAGAATACAAAACGCAGAAGAAACTATTCAAAAAAAGCTATAAGAAAGCAAGCACAAAAAACCTTAAAGATGTACTCGATCTTCTTGAGACTTTGCAACCTTTTATGGACTCTGCAAAATATAATTTAATTCATAGCTGTCCAAAATAATTCATATAAGCTCCAATTGAACTATACGCTTAGGTGTATCTGGAGGTTTCCCGAAGGGGTGATTCAACCATTCCCACAGACAGCGTCTGGAGAATAGGAGCGTCGGCAGTATTGCCATCAGCCCGTTGATTGTCCAATTGTAAATCGAAATGAACTTCATATAGGAGAGTAGAAGATAAGCGATCAGTGCCACCCAGATCTGCGAGAGAATGGCGTTTCTGCTTGTTCCCAGGAAACTCTTGATTTTCAGATTCTGTTTTATCGTCTTGAAGAAAATCTCGATCTGCCAGCGATCCTTGTATACCGCGGCAACAGTTGCCGGAGACCAGGTGAGATGATTGGTTAAAAGAACGATATACTTGCCGGTCTTAGGGTCCTTCACGCGGATGCGCCGAAGACGTGCCGGGCATTTCTTGTTTGTGGAGAATCCTTTCATCTCGATAATCTGGTCGGAACTTATGTTTCTGTGTTTACTGACCTCATGCCTTTCGAGTATCCGGTACTGAGCATTTTTCTTCAGGCGAGTAACAAAATAAATCCCGTCATCACAATAATTTGCGAACTGCTTGAAATCAGTATACCCCCGGTCGAACACCACCACATCGCCGGATTTTAGTTCGAGCTTCGCCAGCTCCGTGCACTCATGCCGTTTCGCCTCCGTGACAGTCACGAACTCCGGGATATATCCTGCGTGATTGAGCTTTACATGTATCTTGATGCCACCTTTGGTCTTACGAAACTTCGCCCAGTCGTAGAGCCCAAGGCACAAATCTATCGTAGTAGCATCAACGCTGTACAAATCATTTTTGAATTTGAAACGATGCCCCGGCGCTTTCCTCGTCACTATTCCCAACATCGTTTCGAATACCGACTTGAAAACCTCATGAGTTCTGTGCGCATTCGCATAGGAAAGTGTTGATCTTTTTACCGGACGCGAACCGAGATGATAGAGATGGCTCCGCTGACTCGCCATCCCGGCCTCAATACCGCGCAATCCATCCTGGCCGGAAAGCTGCCCGAACAAGATGGATACGAAATGGTTCCAGGAGGAGAACCCTTTACTGTGGCGTTCGGAACCATGCTGATTTACGGCTCTTTGAAAATCATATCTCGGAATCATCTGTAGCATCTGTGTAAACACACTGGTATACT
>CAYSHS010000664.1:0-1638 GCA_964430845.1 uncultured Pirellulales bacterium
CGACTTATGGCCAGCTCCACACGTCGGTAAGAAATTGCTGCATTGGGTATATTTTCCGACATATTGTCGTCTCAGTCTCTTATGCTCATCGATTGCAGGCAGCGATTATCTTATTCAGGATGTATTTAGCTTTTTTATTTCATCTGGAGCACTTCAGTGATTTTATCAGTCAGCTCGATAACATCAAAGGGTTTCCTTACAAAGCCCTCTGCGCCTGATTTTAGAAGCTGAGCGATTTCATCCTGTTTTACTACGCCGCTAACAACGATAATTTTTATGTTCTCGAATTCAGGATTACTTTTTATCGCCTGGCAGACAATATTCCCGTTCACGTCAGGCAGCATGTAATCCAGCAGGATTAATTCAGGCCTGAACTTCTCTGTTGCCATTCCAGCTTCGTAGCCGCTCGAAGCAGTCATCGTCTCGAATCTGCCGTCCCTCTCGAGAACATCGACAATCAGCTCGACAATTTCAGCATCATCATCAACTATCAGAACTTTTCTCTTACCAGATTCGATTGCATCCAGCGGAATTTTGTTCTCTTTCATGAACTTGACAAGACTCTGCCGCGGAATCCTTCTGAATCTTGAGCCGGGCACACGGAATCCTTCCAGCCTACCAGCGTCAAAACAACGGATGATAGTTTGCTGACTGACCCGGCAGATTTCCGCAGCTTCGCCGGTGGTATATAAATCCTTCATCTTATCCAATCCTTTTCTTTAACCAAATCCTTTTGACAACCCCCCAAGCCAGGTTACCTTTTTGCCCTAATTTAACTATTGCTAATTAAAATTGTCAAGGACAAAAAATTTTTGAGCAGAAATTTATTTGCATGAAACAACCATATCTTCAATACAAATATGAGCTTACGAAGTAAAAATTCAGGAAACAAAAAAATTTGTTAATTTTTGTGGCATAAAAAATTTTTTTCTATTTTAACAATTTCAGTGTGAGATTCAAATGAGGCAAATTCATGAAAGCGATTTAAAACCTGGGAAAATAGAGAATTTTCGGAATTCATTCCTGGTGTAACTGGCTTACTGTTTTTAATCACAAGAGTTTTGCAAAAATGAGAAAAAGCACATATAATTTAAGAATCCGCCGGAAAAAATGCGACGGGTTCTTAAAATAATAATTATATCTTTTCGTAACTCTCTTATGTTTAATAAGTTATGTTTGGGAAGGAAAAAATTACTCAGTAAAAGTCTTTTCGGACGTATCCTGCTCGGGTACGACTACAACATTAACGCTGACAACAATATTTTCGGCAAATTTGAGCATTACCTGGTGTGTTCCCACCTCCTTTATATGCTCCGGTAAATGCACAACCTCGTCAGCAACGGTAAAACCCTGCTCCCGCAGATTGGCAGCGATCTGGTGCTCGGTAACTGAGCCGAATAAATGTCCCTGCTCGTTGGCTTTTGCAGCGATAACAGCTTCGGCGCCGTCAACAGTTTTAGCAGCCTCTTCGATTCTCTTTTTCTCTTTTATTCTCTGTTCCGCACGTTTAGCCTTTTCCTCAGCCAGAGCCCTTATACTGTCATCATTTACGATAGTTGCCAGACCCTGCGGCAGCAGATAATTTCTTGCATACCCGTTATTGACTTCGACAATATCTCCGAACCAGCCAAGTTTTTG
>CAYSHS010000665.1:0-1633 GCA_964430845.1 uncultured Pirellulales bacterium
GTGCAAACCTTTTATTGAAAAGAATCGTTTTTCCATGGCCATCGATAACTAAAATGCCGTCAATTGTTGTTTCCAATTGTGTTTCAAGAAGCGTTGTCTTAAAAGAAAGCTCATCCACAATATTTTTGCGGTCGGTTACATCCCTGAAAATCCCCATCATGTACTTTCTGCTGTCAAAAAACATCTCAATTGTATTGACGTCAGCGTAAAATATATTTCCGTTCTTCCTTCGGAACGGCAAATCCCTTACAACTGGAATCTTCCCGGCTGCCTGTGCATTAAACTGCTCTATCGCAAATGCCAGGTCTTTTTCAAGATGGAGGTCTTTAAATGAAAGTGCTTTAACTTCTTCCTCACTATAGCCTGTCATTTCACAAAAAACCTTATTGGCCAATTTAATACTTTTCTGTTCTACATCAACCACAAGAATCCCATCAACCACATTATTAAAAATCGTTTTAAATGTTTTTTCTGATAACATAAACAATAATACTCTTCATAAGGTTAAATACTTTAGATATAGAGTATCTAAAATAACAGGTAAGAAAAAGTCCGTCAAGCAAGAAAATCAATTTTATTCGCAACCTCTTAACGTAAGAAGATAATAGCAAACATCTCTTTAATTTTCACTTAACTTTTGCAAAACTCTTATTTTCATAAAAAAAATCCGATTGCCAGTAAAATATCCGTCCCTAAAATCGTAATAACGTTAAGCTTTAAAGCCGGTAACAGCTTCTCCATATCATCATAATTTCTGAACGTTACAAGTATTGCCTTTATAGCAAATATTACTGTAACCAGTGAAATAATAGCCAAAAGCGGCATTATTCCTGATATAACAGCGAAAATAATAAAAAAATATGTTAGAAACATTACACCGGCATATAAAAAAGCCGCTCTCTTCCTGCCAAGAGCTATAACAAGATGATATCGTCCGCCTTTTCGATCTGCCTCGAAATCGGGAAATTCATTAAGAAGAAGCAGATTTGCAGTTAAAAAGCCTGGAATAAGCGAAATTACCAGGATTTCAAGGTTGAAGCTGCCGGTTTGAATAAAATAGGTCCCAATTACAGGCAGCATACCCAATCCCAGACCCGCCCAAAGCTCACCTGTTAGCCATTTTGTCAGGAAAGAAGTGTAAAAGTAAATGACCAGCCCACCTGTTATTACCATGATAAAGAGCTGCCATCCGGAAATTAAAGTAAGATAAACACCTAAGAAAAAAGCTGCGCCAAGAGCTGTAAGTCCGAAATAATAAACACTTTTTGGATTAAGAAGACCCTGAGCGAGTATCCCGCTGCCCCCGGAAAACGCAGTTGGAACAGTTACTGCATCTATCCCGCTTTTATAATCGAAATAATCATTTAAAACATTAACACTAACATGAGCCAAAAGCAGTCCGATAGTAGTAAGAATGAACCTAATCCAGCTAAAATGACCCTTATTATAGGCAATTGCAGTACCTAAAAGAACCAAAACAGGCGACAAAACAAGAAATTGAGGCCTCGTTTCCTTAATCCATACCTTTATATTCACGTATTTATATCTCCTGACAGAAAAGAATCTTATTAACCAATAAAGCCATCAAGTTTTACTATAAATTATCCGGGAATCTATAGCTTTGTCATTAAAA
>CAYSHS010000666.1:0-1631 GCA_964430845.1 uncultured Pirellulales bacterium
TGCTTGCAGATTCTTGGTACAAAATTCTGGCAATATTATACACCCTTTAATATTGAATCTTGATTTGAACGATAATCAAGATACTGAAGATCAGCTAATTCAGAGGCTTAAATCCTATGCAAATAAATATGATTTTGTATTAACACACAATAAAGAAGGTGAATATGGAAATGAAGACCATAAACTTGTTCACCGTTGTGTTATAGAAGCAATTGCAAATCCAAACACGTGGGTTTTCATTTCTCCAGGATCAAGTAACGTTAATCAAGATATTCTCAGAAGCAAAAAAAAGAATGGGAATTTCGTATTAAACTTATCTGCTGAGCTTATAAAATTGAAACTCACTGCTTTTCAGGAATGCCATTCAAGCCAAGCAGCTCTTTACGGTTATAATTTTGGAAAACTTCGTGATTCAGATTTGAAAGAGACGCTCTCTTGGTACTTCGAAAATCCAAGAAAGGAAGAATATACATACTACATTTAGAAAAAAATTAGGTAAAACTTCACTCCCTAATTGTCATACCCCCGAAGGCGGGTATCTATTTAAAATATTGCAGCAGTGGATTCCCGCCTGCGCGGGAATGACAGAGTCACTAATCTTCGCTTATCTGCGTCAATCTGTGGATAATTTAATATTTCTTTCTGAATCTTGCGGCGGGGATGTCGAAGAGCTTTCGGTATTTGGCGATTGTGCGCCTGGTGAGGCTATCTATATCGATTACTCGGTTTTGACAGGCAAGAATGATTCGTTATTTAAGCTCGTTTAGTTCAGGCTTATTTTGTCGTAACTTTCAGGTGCAGGCCTTTTTGCGTGAATCTCATAGAAGCGGTTAGTCTTCTCGATCAATTTTGCTATCAGACTGAATTGATTCAGGAGCATTTCGATGAGATTTATATTTGCTAAAATCGATTCCGGAGTATATTGAGGCAGGGCGATAATTATATAGCCGCAATTGTTTTTTTCCGTTGTCAGTTGCGATGCAACGAAACCACATTCATTTTCCTGGGTAATTACAGGCTCGACGCCGTCATCGATTTTTCTGCAAAGCTCTTTCAGGAATGACTCGTGGATATTCAGCTTGTGAAATTCCTCCGAGTCGCTGGGCCAGCAATTTGCTTCGGGATCGATAATCACTACAACAGGTCCCTGCTCGGGGATTGTCTCGAAAATCTGCCTTGCGATTTGCTCGTTGAGAACGAAAGCCTGCGAAAACATTTTACTGTAAATATCCATTTGCCAGCTCCTATATTTTAATAATATTTCCAGCATGAATTTCGGTATATGGGAGCACGGACTTTGCGAACTTATTTTTTTTTCGTTAAATTCGATAAAAAAGCACCATTGTCGATTGCCGGAAAGGTTTTATGGGACTTAATAACAAGAGTTTTACAAAACTCTTGTATTAAGGTAATCGGCCAATCTGACTGTGGTTGTGCTTTAATTTTGTTGAGAATTCTTATAATGAGTTGCTGTCGAGGAGCTGGTTTTGATTTATAATGTCACCTGCCTGGTCGGGAAATTCTGCCTCGATACTCTCTATATCGGTTCTTTCGAGTTTATATGTGCTTTCGTGCTGTATGATTTCTTTTGAAATCTGGTTGTCATCATTCAGATAAAGCAAATCCGAGAA
>CAYSHS010000667.1:0-1630 GCA_964430845.1 uncultured Pirellulales bacterium
TGGAATTCGCTGTGGATAATCCGGATCGGGATAGGGATATTTTCAATAAAAAGGCTGGAACAGGCTTATGGTGAATGAGTCAAATTCATTTTTGATAGTAAGGCTAACATTTCCTTCAGTTGTTCCCCAATCAACAAGTATAGAATCTGTCCCCTGTCCTGATGTGATAATTGCATCTCCGGGCACCGACCACTGGTAGGTTGTGCTGTCCATTTCCGGGACAGTGAATAAAATATCCTGCTGATTTTCCTCCACAAAGAAATCCCCTTCAATTCTGGTTTCAAGGTCGACTTCAAAACTGAGATTATAGGTATCGCAGGTCCCTGTCATTTCGCAGGTTACCGGTCCGGGCCCGCATCCCCAGTCGACCATAATTCCATGTGTACCCTGGCCTGAAGTAATAGCAGCACCTTCGGGCACCGACCAGTTAAAAGTCCTGTCTACGTCATCCGGAACAGAAAAAGAGAGATTTTTCTCTTTTACAGTGGCGACGTCGTCACCAGAAATTTCAGGATCAACTCCCGCCTGGTAAACTCGGATATAATCAACCTCGTACTGCTGGGGGAATACTGTTGATGCATCAGGGCTTCCGGGCCAGTTACCTCCTACCGCCAGGTTCAGTATTATAAAAAAATCCTGGTGGAATACACTTAATCCGGCAGGTTTGATATCCACTACATGATATTGAGTTCCATCCAGGTACCAGCGTATATACTGCTGTGTCCATTCGACAGAAAAAACATGAAAAGTATCTGCAAAAATGCCCGAAGACAGTGATTTACTGCCTCCATACTGGGCATGTTCATCATTATTCTCCCAGTGTATTGTACCATATATTGTATTATCGCCTGTAACCCCTCCCACCATCTCCATTATATCTATTTCGCCGGAGGCCGGCCACCCAACCTCATCATTATTCGTTCCCAACATCCAGAATGCCGGCCACAATCCCTGTCCATAGGGCAGTCTCATCCGGGCTTCTATTTTGCCATATTTAAACTCTTTATTCCCTTTGGTTCTCAACCTGGCGGATGTATAATTCCGGCCACCATAATTCTCTTTCAGGGCAGTAATTACAAGGCTCCCATCTTCGACCCAGGCGTTGTTACTGTCCATTTCTTTACAATATTGCAGTTCGTTATTTCCCCAGCCATCTCCGCCTGTTTCATGCGTCCATTTACCGGGATCAGGAAATCCGGTATAGTTAAATTCTTCCGACCAGACCAATTCGTAGCACTGAGAGTATAAAGAAGGTTGTAAAAATATCAGCAAACAGAAGAATACTAACATGGTAAACTTTAAAGTCCCGGGAATCCTGTTTTGTATCATAAAGTCAACTTAAACTGAAAGAAAATACCAATAAATTAGACAATTGACCATGCTAATTTATTAAATGTTTTTTAAATTTATCTTATTTCAATTTTAGCCGGTTTTAAATTTTAGATTATGAAAAAATCAGTAAGGCTTTACCTGGCCGGTATATTTGCTACAGGCATATTAGGGATAGCAGGATGTGACCAACATCAGGAAAGATACGAGGAGCCCCCATGGCTTGGTGGCTCGAGCATTGAAACTCTTGAAGAAAGAGGTAATTATACCATTTTTCTCGATCTCATGGAAAAGGCAAACT
>CAYSHS010000668.1:0-1629 GCA_964430845.1 uncultured Pirellulales bacterium
CCATCAGGTAATACCGTTCAACAGCCAAATGAGCCTTCTCCAGCACCAATTGTAGAACAGGCTGTACCGGTACAGCCTCAACCGACAGAGCTAAAAATTTATGTAAAACCACTAAGTGAAAACGAAAAAATCGAGGCAGAAAAGGAAATTAACTATGAAGCAACCATGTTTAGCATCGGCCGATTGCCTACGACAAGCTTCAAGCCCTCTATTGATTCGGCAAGAAGAATACTTAGCAGATGGCCCGATAGCATCTATGCTTATAAGGCAAAACTGATGCTTGCCAAAGTGCCGGAACGCTTTTATGCCCAATATAAAATTACACCACAGGAATTGGATACAAGCATGTTTTCGACACCGAGAGCCGGAACAGTACCTGTCATAGTTAAAATCGAGGATCGATAGTAAATGCCAAACACAATATCTAACGCAAATATACCGGTTATTTCCATCAGCGCTGATTGCCTTCCAGAAGCATGGGAAAAAGCAGTTTTAGCTGTTTGGGACAATGGATTCAATATTAAAACTCAATATGACAAGCCCACAGACCCGCCCAGCAAAGATGCTACTGTTATGATTACAGTGAACGATCCATTCTGTGAGCCTCGAATTCACAAGAATTTTCCCGGAGGCCCGGAAGAGCTGGAATCGTATCGTCAGGAAGTTGTCAACGGAATTCATGACCACTGGATTGACCCGGCTGCAGGAAAATGGACATATACATATCACGAACGACTGTTCTCTTACAGCCCAGTGGAAGATATTCGCGACGCACAGTCGCCCAAACCATTTCAAAGCATCGATCAAATCCAGTATATCATCGATTATCTCTCCAAATCAGGTCACAGCCGCAGGGCGCAGGCAATAACATGGATGCCTACGGCGGACCCCGATACTGATGACCCGCCATGTCTGCAGAGAATATGGTGCAGGCTGCTTGCTAATGAGGCAGGTGAGTGGACACTCAACATGAATACACACTGGCGTAGCAGAGACCTCTACAAGGCATGGTTTATGAATGTTTATGCACTTACAGACCTGCAAAGACAGATGGCTCAGGCTATCGCTGAAAAAAAAGGCGAGCCTGTTCGGGTCGGCAGGTATGTCGATATAAGCGATTCGCTGCATATTTACGGCAGCTATTTCAAAGAAGTGATACCTGAAGTGAAAAAGATGCGACTCAGCTCTTTCCGTGAGCGTGCGTGGGAAAGCAGTCATCCTGCTTTTGAGATGATGACTGCTGAAACGAGAGATAAACTGGCTAAGGACCCGGATTGGTTTGCAAGAGCAAAGGGTTAGCAAAACCATAAAATATTCCTAATTATAAGGTTGAACAAATGGCGGTGATGGTTAACGGCGAACGGATTGAAGACTCAGCGATTAAAGAGGAAGCCGAGCGTCTCAGGCCGCGATACGAAAAAGCTTTCGAGCAAATGGAAGTAAAAGAAAGAGAAGCTCAATTGCTCGAATGGTCAAAAGAGAACCTTATCGAAAAAATGCTGCTCCAGCAGGAAATTACTAAAAGTCAGTCGAAAGTATCCCAGGAACAAATCGATTCGGTTCTGGTAAATTTGAAAAAAGAATGTAAAAATCCGCAGGAGCTTTATAATGATTTTGGCGTTGAAAACG
>CAYSHS010000669.1:0-1622 GCA_964430845.1 uncultured Pirellulales bacterium
GATTTTTCGGGAGGATGCCCAATTTAAGCCCTATTTGCAAGGGTTCCGATATACGTACGATAGGAAAAAATTAGCGGAAGGGCGTATAGTGGCAAGTGACCTGCTAACCATGCATATCTCTTTTTACCCCAATTTTTTTGCCAACTGGCCCATTTTGATCAGCGACAATTAAAACTCCCGGCCGATTAGAAAAAATAATTGACGTTGATCACCATTTCCATGCCCGGTGGTGGTATACGCATACCTCGTACGCTTTTCCCTTATCTCACCATTACCGGGCGGTGCTGACCTGGGGTCCTTAGGTCGTAAATCTATGATATCCGGTAGCCTTCGTTTTGGAGGGAAATCAGATAGACCACCGCTTAATCAGGGAATCCCTGGCCACAAAATCAGTATATTCCCCGATTTCCTGTTGATTGAGAGATGTTATTTTATAATTAATTTAATCTATTCCAATCTGCTCCCTTATGAGTCGAGACGAACAAGAGTTCCTTAGCATAAAAATGTTCGCCAAAAAACTTGGCGTCCACTGGTTCACTGTATGGAGATGGACCGCAGAAAACCGTATTAGTTTCAAGCAAATTAAGGTAGGCGGGAAAATCCTAATCCCAAAATCAGAGTTAACTAAATTAAGCGGTCCCCGTGAGTAACCTTTTAGCGTTCTTTAGCATTTGTTAGTTTACATGACATTCATTTATGAAATATTATGCATTAACTTCAAGAAAAAGCCAAACCCATCGCAAGTTGGCGACGGAAAACCACGGGTCCCGTGAGCGGATAGCCGGGTTGCCTGGAAGGGCAGTCCGGCTCGTTTATTTTAGGTCCTCCTAAAGATTCAAACAGTTCAGTCTTGGCAAGTTCCACGGAAGGAACAAGCATATGCTCTGCTGCCAGACATTTTCCATTAAGAATCACTACCAAAAAGGGTGCTTGCCGGCGCGGTAAGCACCCCTTTTTTTAGCCCAATTTTATTCGAAAGGTGATCGGTAGATGGAAAAACTGCCGTCCCCCATAAGAGGACTGATTAATGATCTAACCCGCACCTTAACCGGTTCCCTGGTCCATATGGATAATTTACTTCTACATCTGGACAATGATTCTGGAGAGTTCGACGATGCCTGGCTGGCAAATCACCAACTTGAACGAGCCTTGGAATTCTTTATTGAATTACGTTCAGAATATATGATCTGGCAGGGGTCCATTCATCAAAAAAAGACAAAATCTTATAAATTGACTGCTGTTGACAAATTATTGCACAATTACAATAATCTATTAGCAGTTGTTGTAGGTTGTTGTGATATGATAAAAAATGATTTAGCTGAGGTTCGGCACATTTCCCAAATTCCAGACCACATTTATAAATCTATCCAAGAATTACATTATTTGCTCAATGAAACCATTAGTCTGCCCGACCCCAACGTTTCTATAAACAGGGTAAATTTGTCTTCTAATAAAATAAAACCATTCAAAACAGCATCAAATAAAAAACCTAATGTGAATAATAAAGTATTATTGGTTGAAGACGACGAAGGAGTGATGGATTTTATAAGTACCGTTTTGCATAAATATAAATACACTGTGGTTGGGTGTTCAAAAGGGGAAAAAGCGTTGGCTATATTTGA
>CAYSHS010000670.1:0-1621 GCA_964430845.1 uncultured Pirellulales bacterium
TTGACAAAAATTTTCTGCATGTGTAATTTAGACTTAGAAAGTGAAGAGTATCGGGTGCGGCGTTTTACACCCGTAAGAAGTTTTTAGCATTTTAATTTTGTCAGGCGAGGAATTTATGAGGCTTGACTTTTCGGGAGATTCCGGCTAAAATTAGAAAAGTGGGATTTTCGGAAAGATGTGTCTAAAACAGGGATGTTGGCTTTAAAAAGCTCTGATTTGTGAAAGTGAGGTATTGGAATATGCGAAAAAAAGGGATTTCTAATAAATGTGCGGCTGCCCTCTTAACAATAATGATTTGCAACTGCGCCCTGGCAAACAAAATAATTTACGTCGATGACGACGCAGCCGGAACTAATGACGGCTCATCATGGCAAAACGCCTATATTTACCTTCAAGATGCTCTTGCTAATGCAAATTCATCCGAAAAACCAGTTGAAATACGCGTGGCACAGGGAACTTACAAACCAAATCAGGGAATTAATACAGCACACAATAATATTGCAAGATTTTTATTAATTAACGGTGTAAATATTAGAGGGGGTTATGCAGGTGTTAATGAATCTGATCCTAACTCAAGAACTATTGAACTATATAAATCCATCTTGAGCGGAGATTTGAATGGCGATGATATTGAGGTGGATAATCCAAAAGATTTATTTTACCAGATGACACGTTTAGAAAACAGCATTAATGTTGTGATAAGTTATTTGAATGATCCAAATGCAGTTTTAGATGGTTTCACAATCAGAAATGGTTATTGTAATGTATGGGCAGATCCTGGACCTTCAGGAGGTGCCGGAATGTTTATCAATAAAGGAAATCCCACTATAATTAACTGTACTTTTACTAATAACGCAGCTCGTGAATGCGGCGGCGGAATATTTATTAGTGGTGCCAGCTCAACTTTGATTAATTGCACATTTACAAAAAACTATGCTTCTTATGGTGCAGGTATATATAATGGGTATTCCGGAAGGAATCCTGAGACAGGAAATCCAACTTTCATAAATTGTGTTTTCAGTAATAACTATGCAACTTCTACCGGGGGTGGAATTTATAATGTAACACCTTTAACTCATGTTCAACGTAATATAATATTGAACAATTGTGTTTTATATGGAAACCGGGCAGGTAACTTAGGTGGTGGAATTTTCAATTATGGAAGGGCAAAAACTTCAATAAGCAATTCAATCCTATGGGCAAATACAGCCACACAAGGCAATCATGTTGCTTTATTGAGCTTTAGCTTTATAAGTGATTCTGGTACATATACTTATTACAGCTCTATATCATTTCATTACAGTAATGTCCAGGGCGGTGATACAGGAATCTATAAAGAATATGAAGAAAACGAAGTTGAATGGCTTGATGGCAATATCGATGTTGAACCTTTATTTGCTGATTCAGGCTATTGGGATACAAACGATACTCCAGAAGATTCTAACGATGATTTCTGGATTAATGGTGATTACCATTTGAAATCAAAAGCTGGAAGGTTCGATTCAAGTATGCAAACTTGGATTCAGGATGATATAACAAGTCCCTGTATCGATGCAGGTGACCCGAATTCTCCAATCGGGTTAGAACCATTTCCAAATGGCGGCTACATTAATATGGGAGC
>CAYSHS010000671.1:0-1617 GCA_964430845.1 uncultured Pirellulales bacterium
CGGTAATAGTAAAGCCCAGTCCGTCCTGAGCAGGGTCGAAGGATTTCGAGGTCGTATCTTCGGCTCGACTGAGCTCGCCGAAGTCTGGCCGTGAACATGTATGGATTGCCTATGAGTGTAACCTGCGGCTGGTCATTTACGGCGGTATAGTTGGCACAGATTGCATATTTCCAAGAGGTTATAGTGCTTGAGCCGAATTCTGTGGTCATGCGATATTGCCAGTCTGCGCCGGAAGCGGCTCGTCCGCCGCCGTTGGGCGAATCATCGAAAGTGCGTACGCCGGGATTATTCTCGAATACCCATGCCAGCCAGATAGTCTGACCTTCTTCGACATATATCGGCTCGGTAAGCTCGATTGTTTGCCATCCGGCAGAGGAATTTACGGCTGTTTCGTGTCGTGGGCATCTTGCCCACGAATGCGCTGGCTGGAAGCCCGCGCTACGAGGAACATATCACCTGAGCCGAAATCTGCGGGTATTCCCGAAACCAGGTATTGGGTAGAAGCGGCCAGACACTGTATAAAATACAGACATCTTTTGAATCAATATTCACATTAAATAACTTGTTTTTTCAGTTTTTTACGCTATTTCAGGGTAAAAACCGGGAAAAAAGAGGATTCTTTATAGCTGGTATGATTATTGCTGTTAATTTTGTGTTGAAGTTTGTGTTTAGATAATGAAAGGACTTTAATGTCAAGGACAGAGAGCATATTTGATTTTCTCGACGCGGGAGTCAGGGCAGAAACTCTGCGTCAAAAATCAATAGCTAACAATATCGCCAATATCGAGACGCCCAACTATCGCAGGATGGACGTCAGGTTCGAGGAAATACTCGCAAACTCGCTGGATGAAGATGGCTCAGCGGATGTGAATGCCCTCGAGCCTGTGCTGTTTTCACCGAAGAATACGCCTGTGAAGGATAATGGAAATGACGTCAGCCTGGAATCCGAGGTCGGAAAGCTGATTGAAAATTCCCTGAAGTATAAGACGTATATTCGTGTACTTAACAAGAAATACCAACAAATTGCCTCTGCAATTGATGTTAAATAGAAAATTACAGGACTGTGTGTTGGATAAGGAACATGGTATGTCAGTTGAAAATAATATTGGCCCATTAGATATAGCTATTTCAGGCTTGAAGGCTCAGAGCAAGCAGATGGAAGTTATTTCATCTAATGTAGCAAATGCACGCACGACAAACGCAGGCAATGGAGAGCCTTATCGCAGGTTAGAAGCGGCTTTCAAAGCAGATGACGATATGGGCGGTGTTGAGCTGGATGATATAGTGCCGGACATGAGCGACTTTTTGAAGGTGCTCGATCCCGGAAATCCTGCGGCTGATGAAAATGGCTATATCTCAATGCCAAACGTGAATCTTCCCGTCGAAATGATGAATCTTTCGATAGCGACAAGAATGTACCAGGCAAACACGGCAGTTCTGAAAAGGTATCAGCAAATGGTGGAAACCTCTCTCGAATTATTAAGATAAAACAGGGAATAGATGATGAATATAAATCCAAATATAAGCGGCATACAAAATGCTGTGAAAAGTATCCTGGAAAACAGCCAGATACAGAAAAGTAATCCGGAAATATCAAAGACTTCGGGAGCAGAAACA
>CAYSHS010000672.1:0-1614 GCA_964430845.1 uncultured Pirellulales bacterium
TTTTGGTTAACATGCTTTGTTCTTTCTCGTCGAGATTTCCTTTTGTTTTTTCTTCGATTGTTTCCAGCATATCGATATAAAATTTAGCTAGCTGGAGTTCGGGTTTTCTTTCGGGCTGATCCTGGACCTGGAGCAGACCCATAGCGAAAAGGGCCTGAGTTGCAAGCATACTGATCAGGCCGTAAAAGTCACCTGTAGGGATTGGGCCGGCAGCCTGCTCGGTTTGTTCGGCCTGAGCTTTTTCCTTTTCTTCTTTTTCCTTCTGGGAAAGCACATCCTTGTCGTGTTGGGCTTCTTGCTTCCAGTCTTCATCGACGATAATCTTTTTTTCCTGATCCTTATTTTCTGCCATTTGTTGTCCTCATTTCTATAATTTAATTATTGGTAATGCTGTTTTTAAAATCTATCTTCTTTTATATTTTTTCATATCTCTGTCAATGTCACGTTTTTGCCGCCGTTCACTGAGGGTTTGTCGCTTATCATATTGTCTTTTACCTTTTGCCAGAGCCAGCTCGATTTTTGCCAGGCCCCTGTTATTAAAATAAATTTTTAATGGTATAAATGTAAAGCCTCTTTGCTCCAGTTTGTTTGTTATTTTTAATATCTGTGCTTTATGCAGCAGCAGTTTTCGTTTTCTTGCCGGCTCGTGACCCTTATAGCCGGTATTTTGATAAGGAGCAATCGTTGCGCCAACGAGATAGCATTGTCCGTTAATGATTCTTGCATAAGAGCCTGTAAGGTCGGCAGCGGCCGCCCGCAGGGATTTCACTTCTGAGCCGACCAACTCAATACCGGCCTCGAAACGGTCTATCAGCTCGTAGTTATGATAAGCCTTTTTATTAACGGCTGTCGGTGTACTTTTTTCCTGGTTTTTTCCTGTTTTTGAAGCCATTGCTGAAATGATAGCGGGTAAATCAATAATTTTCAAGCAATGTCAAAATCAATTTAAAACAAATATAAATAATAAATTGAAATTATAATACTTCATTTCTTGGTAATATGGAGTTCATCTGATCCGGACCACGTACCAATGCGGCCTGGTGCTTGTCAATCTCTTTGATGATATCAGCAATTACATCAGGGTGCTTATCTGCGATGTTGAATTGTTCTGAGGGGTCTTCGTTTAGATTGTATAGTAGCGGCGGATCGTGATTTACCGGGTCGTCATTACCGAAACCGGATTGGGTAGTAAAGTGAATTTTGTACTGGTATTTACGAGCAGCAAAGAGTCTTGTGCCCCGATAGTAGAACATGGTTTTTCGCGGGCTTCGACCGGAGCTGAAAAGGGCAGGTGATAAATCAAGACCATCTACAATTCGGTCTGATGGGATCTCAGCACCTGCCAGGGTTAATAAAGTTGTGTAGATATCCAAAGTCGAACCGATGTCATGTACGATGTCTGGTTTAATTTTACCGGGCCAATACATAATAGTAGGTTCGCGCATTCCGCCTTCCCATGTACTGCCCTTATTACCTCGAAGCAATCCTGCTGAGCCGCTATTAGTACCATAACCGAACCATGGGCCGTTGTCGGATGTGAATATTATGAAGGTGTTTTCAGCCAGGTTATTATCTTCGAGAGTTTTAACTATTTTACCAACACCGTTATCGATT
>CAYSHS010000673.1:0-1611 GCA_964430845.1 uncultured Pirellulales bacterium
CGGCTCTGACCTGTTCAAAGCCCATACCATCGCCTATCATAAAAATTACGTTTTTAGGCGCTGCAAATGTAATATCTGCAAGAAAAAGTGTTAAAAAAAGTATGAAAAGTACAAAAATAGTGCATGTTCTCATCCTGGCCATAATAAGGCCTCCTCTAAATGAAATAAATTATTACCAAGCAAAAGCATCCATGCTTATACAATATTGCAGGTTTGAATTGCTCTAACCTTTAAGCTAAAACCAGATATGATTATTTTACTTCAAGACACACAATTGTTTATCCGGCTTTTTTAGCATACAATACACATATGGATATTGGACAAGATATTATTGTCAAAAAAATAATAAGTCGGCTTGAAAAAACAACCGGTAAAAATGATATTATAAACATTGAGGGCACATGGGGTTCGTTCGGGCGTTTGCTCGTTTCATACATATCCAGGCAAACAAATAGACCTGTTCTGTATATCTGCCCGCACATAGACGATGCCGACAAGGCCCTGGACGACTTAAATACATTTTTCGTGGCACGACCCACTGCATGGATTGAACTCCTGAGTGCATGGGAGGGCGAGGAAGATTTGGCTGATGCAACTGATGAAATCCGTGCTGAAAGATTAAGGCTGGTTACCCGTTTAGGCAGAGGCGGCTTCATAATCCCTGCTTCGATACAAGCGCTTTGTCAGCCAATCCCTGACCCGAAAGTAATCGAAGCGAGCAGCCTGCTGTTGGAAATTGACAGGCAGGTTTCGTTGGAGGATGTGATTCGATGGCTTGTTGATAATGGTTTCGAGCGCACCGAGAGGGTGGATTTGCCCGGCCAGTTCGCCCATCGAGGCGGAATTATAGATATTTACGCGCCGCTTGCGACACAGGATTCGAGCAGCGAGGCAAAAGATATCGAAGGTATCGATGCGATAAGGATAGAGTTTTATGGTGACACAATAGAGAGTATCCGCAGAATTAATCTCGATACTCAGCGCTCAAGCGTACAAATTGAAAGAATAAAAATAGTCTCTGCAATTTGCGGAGCTAAAAACGAGCAGAGAGAGCTGTTCCTGAATATTCTGCCTAAAGATACGATAATAGTTTTTGAAGAGCCGAACGATATTGAGGAAGTCGCGAAAGTATTTTTAGAAAGGTCTGAAAAACCCGACAGGCTTTATAATTGGGAGAATATTTACGAAGCTGCATCGAATTTCACACAGCTTCATATTTGCAGGTTCGCGACAGCTCGACCAGAAGAATTTCTCAAAGTCGATATTAAAAGCATCCAGCAATATCAGCACAAGGCAACTTCCATCTGGGCCGGGCACAAAACTGCACTTGAAGATTTGGTTAACGAAACTAAAGAAGGAAAAAACGTACTTTTTTATTGTGAAAGTGCGGCAGAACAAAAGCGTGTGACAGAAATCCTCAAAGAAATCAGTGAAGAAATTTCTGAAAGATTCGAGCTTCTGTTGGGATTTGTTCACCAGGGTTTTGTAATAAATTCACTGAATACAATTATAATTAGCCACCATGAATTGTTCGGGCAATATACATTGCGCCAGAGACGCAGACCTACACGTGCCTCTATACCCGTTGATAGTCTCAGTGATTTGCAGAAA
>CAYSHS010000674.1:0-1605 GCA_964430845.1 uncultured Pirellulales bacterium
TTGACAGAAGTTAAGGGCCTATACTGATAAATTTCGGTATAGGCCCTGTTTTTTTTATTCTACTTCAGACTATAAAACCTAGACGGCATTTCAAAAAAAAATGTAATTTACATGAAAACGCTTAAAAAACCTTAAATTCCATAAGATTTTTTTTAATTTACTGGAAAACATTGAAGTTATACTTGACAAAGGATAGTAAAATAATAGATAATATAAAAGCTTAATATCTTAATAAGATTAGTTATTTGTTCCTATCTTTATAAGAAATAAGGATTGAGAAGAAGGGGCTTTGTTTCTTGTAAAGATTGGTAGTTTTGTGAAATATTAGGTTGCAAAGTATGAAGTTTAGGAGTTGGTGACAAATCTAAATAAAAAAGCTTTCTGTTATTGAGTTTTATTATACACATATTATCACCTGTGAAAATATCCGGTTAATGTTTAGAAGTATGGTTTTTTGTTTCTATTTTTCCTATATTTGAGAAGGGAGAAGATAAAAACAAATCGAATAACGTAATCCCGGGCAGATATATGTTAAATCGAGTAGAAAGTGTATAATCGAAAAGATTCTTATCGAATTAGTGTGTTTTTAGTGGAGGTTTATTATGTTTAAAAAATTTGTTTACTTTTACTGCGTTCTCTTGTTATTAAGTATTACAAGTACATCAATGGCTGATCTTATTGCACATTGGGAATTGGATGAAGGTTCCGGGACCATAGCAACCGATTCATCCGGTAATGAATATAATTGTTCTTTTAACGGTGAGCCGGTATGGGTGGAAGGTGTGTATGGAAATGCTCTCGAATTTGATGGAAGCGATGACTATTTAATAGTGGACGCTGGTTCTGATATTGTAACACCGTCGTCTTTCACTGTAGCTATGTGGGTGTTTTTCAATGATACCACGGGCAGGCGTGATTTCTTCTTCAAAGATGATAGCCCCGCATTATCACTAAATGAGTGGTCCAGTGATGGACGTATTCATCCAGTTATAAGAACCGGCAATGCTTCCTGGGGTGTATTTGCGGGCAATACCACCGTTGAGGCAAACAAGTGGTATTATGTGGCAATAACTTATGACAATGATACTCATGTATTTACTCTTTATCTGGATGGGATTAACGATGGAGAGCAAACTTTTACTTCAGGAGTTTATTACCCTCCCGGCGGCGATACATGGTCTCTCGGCGGCCGTTCAGGATTTGTGATAGATGGCAAGATCGATGACGTTAGGATGTATAATAATGTCTTATCAGTTGTGGAGATTAATACAATCATGGCAGGTCCAGTTGCTAATAAAGGCCAGGCTGGTAATCCAAAGCCGCAGAATAAAGCCCCTGATGTATCAATCGATGTAGGCGAACTTTCATGGACACCCGGAGAATATGTTGAAGCTCAGGATGGTACGCACAACGTATTCTTTGGAACAGACAAGGCAAGCGTTGAAATTGCTACAACAGCCGATGCCGAGCAGTTAGGAGTTACTTTATATCCGGATCTTGCTCTTGAGGCCAATAGTGTACCACTAAACAGGCTGGAATACGGCACGCCGTATTACTGGAGAGTCGATGAAGTGAACGCTCCGGCTAATCCGGGAGAATACAAAG
>CAYSHS010000675.1:0-1604 GCA_964430845.1 uncultured Pirellulales bacterium
TGCAGATGAATTTGTTGGCAAAAAGTGTTTTCAAGAATTCGAAAAACGTGATGAACTTTGCCCGTATTGTCCCGGTGTCATAGCAATGAATACCGGACAAACTGCCGAAGTCGAGACTGTTGGCGTGAGAGATGATGGCAGCAAGTTTGATGTTAGAATCTGTTCTTTTCCGGTCTTTGGGACAAATAATACTGTGGCAGGATTCATAGAAATTGTGGAAGACATAACTGTTAGGAAACAGCTCGAAGCCCAGTTTCAAAAGGCTCAAAAGTTTGAATTCATCGGGACATTGGCAGGAGGCATTGCCCATGATTTTAACAATCTTTTAATGGGTATTCAGGGCAACACATCCCTGATGCTTATGGATATTGATTCTTATCACCCGCATTATGAAATGCTGAAAAGCATTGAAAAACAGATTAAAAGCGGGGTCAATCTTACCAGACAGCTTCTTGGTTATGCCAGCAAAGGCAGGTATGAGGTAAAGCCGACAAATCTTAACCAGATAGTAGAAGAAGCTTCCATTACTTTTGGCAGAACAAGAAAACAGATTAACATTTACAGAAATTTGGCCGAAGACCTGTTTGCAATAGAAGCTGACCAGGGACAAATTGAGCAGGTACTGTTAAATCTATTTATAAATGCTTCAGATGCCATGTCTAATGGAGGAGATCTTTATCTGGAGACAAATAATGTCACACACAAAGACATGAAGAGCGGGTTTTATAAATTAAAGGCCGGCAACTATGTCAAGCTGACTGTCAGAGACACAGGCAAAGGCATGGATAAAATCACCACGGAACGCATTTTTGATCCTTTCTTTACTACCAAGGAAATGGGAAGAGGCACCGGTCTGGGGCTTGCGTCTGTTTATGGCATTATAAGGGCACATGGCGGATATATTGATGTTGAATCCAGAGTGAACCAAGGGACAACCTTTGAGATATATCTGCCTTCAACCACAAAAAAAGTCGGCAAAGTAACCAAAGATTCTAAAAAACTCATTAAACAAAGCGGAACCGTGCTTCTTGTTGATGATGAAGATGCTGTTCGAAAAGTATGCATGAGCATACTGGAAATAATAGGCTACAGGGTTTTATCAGCCAAAGACGGACAGGAAGCCATAGAGCTTTACAGAAACAATAAGGACGAAATAGATATAGTGATGTTAGACATGATTATGCCTAATATGAGCGGTGGCGAAGTTTATGACCGTCTTAAGGAAATTAATCCTGAAGTAAAAGTGCTCCTTTCAAGCGGCTACAGCATAGATGGTGAGGCGAACGAGATAATGAACCGAGGCTGTGACGGATTTATTCAGAAGCCGTTTGATATAAAAAAACTATCTGCAAAAATAAAGGAGATATTAAACAATAAATAGAATTTCTTAAAAGAACGAATTTGATATAACGAAATTACCATATATTGTATAACCAACCTGTGGTCTACCAAGTAGCCTGATGATACACCGCAGAACAACGCCATTCACTCAGATGGGCAGGGTCGTGGCATTTTGAATCTTACATCGAAAAAATATCTCAGCCAGGTCGAAGAGGTCATTAAAAAGGCAGAGGCCGGAGATGTATATCCTGTTTATCTGTTTA
>CAYSHS010000676.1:0-1598 GCA_964430845.1 uncultured Pirellulales bacterium
CCATTTTATTTACTACACGCTCTACGCTATACCCTATACGCTAAATTTAGTGTTCCTCAAGCCAATGCAGCATAAGAATTTCATAATCCATTTCATCGACTTTGCAATCACCGTTAATATCACCAGCGACGATTGTTTCGCAGACAGGTTTGCCGAAATAGGATTTACTCGCCTCCGAAGTTCCGCCGTAAGCACCCATATTGATATAGCCGCCGTTTGGAAATGGTTCTAATCCGATAGGGGAGTTCGGATCACCTGTATCGATACATGGACTTGTTACATCATCCTGCACCCAGCTTTGGATATCAGGATCAAACCTTCCTGCTTGTGATTTCAAATGATAATCGTAATTATTCGAGTCTGCAAATAATGGGTCTGTATCTATATTCCCAGTTCCCCATACCAGAACATTATTTGAATCATTAACCGCTGATTGACCACCTTTGATATCGCTGTATTCGATTTGCAATTCAGAACCATCATACCGTATCTCATTTCCTCCATCCCAGAAAATGCAGTTGCTGATATTGCATTTATTTGATGTAGAATTATGTGCCAATGCTCTTCCTTCTTTGGATATATTTTCTGCAAAAGTACAATTCTTTAATGTTACGTTATATCCAAGTTCGTATATTCCAGCACCTATCTCCTCTGCAATGTTTCCGGCAAACAAACAATTATTTAATATGAGAGTACCACCTGTATCAAAAATTGCTCCGCCATTTCCGCTACGTGTTGTATCTGATTTATAGGAAATATTTTTAATAAAGGAACAACTGTTAAGTATTAATTTACTACGATAATTGTATATTGCCCCGCCATGGGTACCATAATTTCCAGAAAATATACATCCTGTTATTTTAACATTATCACTATAATAGTTTTTAATTGCTACTTGATTTTGATTAAATATACAATTTATCATATTAGGTTCACTGTGATAGTTTTCTGTACCAGTGGTGTTCAAATAGAATTTACAATTAATTACTCTTGGCTCGCCTCTATCTATAGACATAGCACAGTCTCCTGAGTTGAGTGAAAACGTACAATTACTCACTACTGGGTTTCCTTCTGATATATGTAATCCAGCACCAACTGGCCCACCGGGTGAACTTGGCCAATAAACATTACAATTTCCTTTACATATAGTAAAACCATCAAGAACAACTGAAGTATTCAACTCTCTTGCTCTAACAATCTTAAAGCTATTTTCTGATCTTGTAGATTCATCAAGTAATTCATTTGGAGCATTAACATCAATATCGTCCCCAGCTAAATCACCTGAAAGGATTGTTTCGTATTTTTTAATATCTCGTTCATTCGGTTCAGGCTCTAATATACCTGCATATCCACCGGAAAGAATAACATCATTAATTAATTCGAACCAAGCTTCTCTATCTCCGGCTGTTTGGCCCGCTCCTTGGTCAGGTTTGTATGTTCCTTGAGCAACTCGAATTTCAACTGGTTTTTCGGAATTGTCTGCGTCGGCTAAGGCGTCCTGAAGGTAAATATAGGCGTTTTGCCATGAAGAGCCGTCATTAGTTCCGGCTGCATCGTCATCGACGTAAATTATTTTGTTTGCCAGGGCGCAGTTGCAA
>CAYSHS010000677.1:0-1109 GCA_964430845.1 uncultured Pirellulales bacterium
AAGACCCCATGTTAACATCTCATGAGCACAAAAACATCCGCCGGGCGTTACTGGCTAAATTCGGCGATTCACTGGGACTGGCGGATGTCGCCTAATAAGTGATAAAAGTTCATGATTTCTTCTATAAGATTTGGTATGATTCGCTAAATTATAGTAGTTTTCGTGACCAGGTATTTACTATGAAATCAAGCAATGGATTTGTGGGCTTTTTAACATCTATGTCACCGGTTCGTTTGGTGGCTCTTGGTTATTTGTCATATATTTTATTGGGTTGGATAATTTTATGCCTGCCTTTCTCGCACCGTGGCTCTCATGTAAACAGTCTGGATAATTTGTTTATAGCAGTTTCGGCACTTTCAACGACAGGGCTGGCGACCGTTGATATCTCAAAACATTATACATTTTTCGGTCAGGTGCTAATTCTTTTATTAATAGAGCTTGGTGGGATCGGTTATATGACTTTTGGCTCTTTTGTGGTTCTCTCGCGGGGAAGGAAACTTTCCGGCCTGCGCGAAGAGATTTCCAAGAACGTTTTTAGTCTGCCGAAGGAGTTCAGGATTGATAAGTTTATTTGGAGCGTTATCATTTTTACAGTGATTGTTGAGTTAATAGGATCATGTGCTCTTTATCCTATTTTTAGAGCGGCCGGAATTAAAAATTCTCTATGGAACAGTGTGTTTCACAGTGTTTCTGCTTTCTGCACTGCTGGTTTTAGCCTTTTTTCGAATAGTATGGAATCTTTTTCGAGTAATTTCTGGTTGAACGCGGTTATAGGTACTTTAAGTTTAATAGGTGCTGTTGGTTTTATTGTACTGGTTGATATATGGCGAAGAGTGACGGGAAAAATTCAACATATAACCTTCACGAGCAACGTTATTTTAAGGATGTCGTTTTTATTACTCGTTATTGGTGCAATTTTGTTTTTATTTACGGAGCCGCTGGTCAGAACCGCTTCGGCGGAATCATGTGTCATGGTTTCCGTGTTCCAGGCGATGACAGCCATGACCACGGTGGGTTTCAACAGTATACCGATAGGTTCTCTTGCTACTTCTTCATTATTGATCCTTTTGTTTCTTATGATTATTGGGGCTTCTCCATCGGGGACCGGT
>CAYSHS010000677.1:1119-1598 GCA_964430845.1 uncultured Pirellulales bacterium
GGCGCTTGTTGGAATAATTAGGAGCACGTTGAGAGGTGATACGAGAGTACGTTTTCTCGGCAGAGCAATTCCACAAAGAAGGGTACAGGCCGCGATGGCTAATATAGGATTTTATCTTTTTGTGCTCATTGTTGGTATTTATGCACTTACAGTTACGGAGAAATTTGATTTCAGGGATATTTTCTTTGAGGCGGCTTCAGCTTTGGGAACAGTGGGCTTGAGCACTGGAATTACATCAACTCTTTCGGGACTTGGAAAAATAATAATATGTTTTCTTATGTTTGTCGGCAGGTTGGGGCCGCTTACGTTTGCTATAGCTTTGTCTGCAAAACCATTACCTGACGATAACGGTGTTGATGATGTGGCTGTTTAACTATTGTAAAATCTGGTTGCGTTTAGTATACCTGAACGATAAAAAGTATTGACTTATGCGGATAGATTATAAAAATCGACGGTTTGAAAAAATTTTAATCGGCGTC
>CAYSHS010000678.1:0-1586 GCA_964430845.1 uncultured Pirellulales bacterium
TTTCCAGGGCACCGAGTTTTCCCGGGATTTCCCAGTTTTTTCACATCATGCTTTTCGCGGGATTCAATCTTTTTCTCGTGTTGGACCTTTCAAGGATAAAATCACGGGGAGTTCCTTCCCCCGGCATTTTTCTTATTTCAATCAGTCTTAGTCTTCTTTTCGGCTCATTAATTGAACTTCTCCAAGCAATAAGCCATTTCGGCCGGCATGCCGAAATTATCGATGTTTTATTCGATCTTTCGGGGAGTATCCTCGCATTTCTTTTAATATGGCTGTATTTCCTGTACCGGAGGTCTAGAGGTTAACCTTACTCTTACCGGATTTTATTTCTTCGACAAAATCTGATATTCTTTCCCTCTGGAACAGGGTATGCAGGCTTTCTCTTATTTCTACGTACTTTTTATGGGCAGAACAAGGTTCGTTCTCATTGCAGTCTTCCAGTCTTATCATGCACTTTTTAAACAGATCCTGTCCGTCTATGATGTCCACGATCTCGATCAGCGTTATTTTATCAGATGGTTTTCCAAGACCGAATCCGCCGTGAGGACCTTTTGTAGAGGATAGTAATTTGTGTTTTGCCAGCGTTTGCAATATTTTTCCAAGAAATGGTGTGGGAATTCCCAGTTCCTTCGAAATTTGTTTTATTCCAATTTTTTTCTCCTCCCCGGCATACAGGGCAAGGTAGATGACCGCCCTTATGGCATATTTGGAAGTATTTGAAAGCATTTTGTTAGTGTTTGGTGATTTAACATCAAATTTATATAAATTATTTATTTAATACCTAAAAGTATTAAACTACCATTATCCTATATAGGCATAACTTCTTGTTAAAATCATTAATTTTGCTGTTAAATCCCTGTTAATTAAATCTTGTTTTTTCTAAAAAAATTATTTGCAGAATGTAATTTTGTTTTTTCTATAATTTTTTAAATAAATTCAAAATATAAGGAGTATTATTTTCAAGCAGCAGTCTGACAATTGTTCAACATATTTTTCATTTTTCACTTATTAAAGGTTCGATATTCAGCCCGTATTCAACATTTGTTAATTATTATATAAATGTCTGTTATAAAATCATTTGGCTTTAAGAAAATCTGTTTATTTCGTGCTGAATAAAATTCAAAATTTCTTTATTTGACTTTTTCTTTTACGATAGTAACAATATTAACCGGATATCATCATCAGTATATTTTTAATAATCATATATAATATCTATGCATGTTAACTGGGAAGCCATAGAAAAAGAAGGATACATAAATGAAGAGATAGATCCGGGAATTGATCTGATTGGTGAAATTGGAAGGATGCGGAAAGACAAGAATGCGGTAATCCTCGCACATTACTATCAGGAAGCGGAAATACAGGATATAGCAGACTATACGGGAGACAGCCTGGCACTTTCGCAGAAGGCAGAAAAAACGGATGCGGAAATCATTCTGTTTGCAGGCGTGCATTTCATGGCAGAAACAGCTAAAATACTGTCCCCGGAAAAGAAGGTACTATTACCGGATCTGAATGCCGGCTGCTCACTGGCTGATTCATGTCCCCCCGAGGAATTCAGAAAATTCAGGGAACAATATCCTGAA
>CAYSHS010000679.1:0-1574 GCA_964430845.1 uncultured Pirellulales bacterium
ATGACTCTGCGCGAGTTTATGGATTTTGTCATCACCGACGCACACGATGTTCTCGAAGTCCTCAACCTCAGCAAAAAGAGGATGCACGATGTGGACCTGGTTCCATTTAAATCCGCGATAGATGCCGGATGTATGGCGATTATGACAGGCCATTCGGTTTATCCTACATACGATAGTAAATATCCGACGACTTTGTCGAAGATTCTGTTGACCGACCTGCTCAAGGGCGAGCTGGGCTTCGACGGCGTAATTGTTTCGGATGCTATCGGCATGGCCGCTATTCTTAAAAAGTGGCCCCTTCCCAAGGCTTGCGCTATGGCGATCCAGGCCGGTTGCGATACGATACTGCTCAAAGCCGATGATGAGTCGAGGTCACAATGTTTCTTCGGTATAAAGATGGCTGTTGAAAAAGGTGAGCTTTCAGAAGAAAGACTTAATGATGCAGTTGGACGCCTGTTGAAGATGAAATACGATCAGGGATTGTTTAAGACAGCCGGAAAGAATGATCCAAAGAAAGCCCAGGCTTATGCTATGAGCAAACCGGTCGTTGATTTTAGCTGGGATGTTGCTAAAAAGGCCCTGCTTGTAATGCGCGACAATAAAAAATTACTGCCGTTGAAAAAAGACAAGAAAATTCTTGTAATAGAGCAGCGTATTCCTTATGAGTTCGTGGGCAAAGATCCGTATATGCACTCGCATATGTTCTGCGAGCGAATGACGGAGAATTCGACGAATCTGATTCTTGCGGATACGGAATTTTCTGCATTCGATGATGAGATAAAAGAGTGCCTTATGCTTGCCAAGCAGGCGGATTTGGTGGTTATGACCAACTATTACGCCCGTATTGTCAAATCAGGGAACAATCAATTACTGATCAGGAAGCTCAAACAGGCCGGGCACAAGGTTGTCGTGGTAACCAATAGTCCTTATGTCGAAGGTACGACAAAGGAAGCGGACGCGGTTATTTGCAATTTCAGCGGCACGCCCGATTCGATAAGGTCTGCTGTGGACCTGCTGTTTGGTAAGATTAAGCCTCGTGCGGCGACCAAATGCCCGGTGAAACTTCCCGAGCAGAAAGCAACCCCGACTAAAAAGCTCAAGGCACCGAAGAAGCATCCTTTCAGCTTATCATATTGTTAGTAAAATATGGATTACGAATTTTCTATACGATTGCTTATCGAGTAATTTTAGTATAGAGAAAAATAGAGGTCTGACCAAGGAGAGAATAAATGCCAAAATCTCAGAGTCTAAAAATAAGCAACGTTTTTACTATTTCAGGAAAGCAGATTTCTGATATTTATGTTAAAAATAAAATGACGGTCCATTTTCAGGGCATGTCAAAAACCCTCCAATTTCCTCATACTATTGCCCTGCAGGGAGCTCCGACCTGCTCTATAGGTCTGTCCCCCGAAGGTTTATACAACAGGCTGAATAATGCCGGAAGACTGATTCTGTTAAATAGTAATGCAATTCAGTTCGCTTCCGCACCGTTTATACAAATCGATGACAAGTCTGTCATGCTCACTACAAGAGACCCGGAAAAGGTCGAAGGTCCCGATGACATTCCCGCCATG
>CAYSHS010000680.1:0-1560 GCA_964430845.1 uncultured Pirellulales bacterium
CCTTATCATATTTTTTCTGATGCAGTAGTGCCATACCTAAATCGTGATATATACGCGGGTCCTTCGGATCAGCTTTCAATGCCTGGTAATAATGTTCCATTCCTTCTTCAGACATATTTTTAACATTATACATGAGAAAGCCGATTTTAAGATGAGCTTCAAAGTTATCAGGATTCAACTCCAGTGCGTTTTTATACTCCTCGATAGCGTTATCGGCTTCGCCGGCTTTAAAAAATTCATTACCGGCCCTTACAAACGAATAATCGTTTAGAAACTCCTCTTGTATTTTTTTTATCGCTCCGGGTTTAGTGTTTACAAACTCGGGAATATTCGCAGCCCTGTCTGAAGCGGTCATATGTTCCAGCAGTACTGCCGGTGTGCTGTTACCCTGTTCATCAATATGGGTCAGACAAAGTTGTGTATAATCTGAAAATGCCTTTGATGAAAACACAAGCCATCGGCCGTTCGGCGAGAAACTGTGCCACGAATTCATCCGGCTTGTATTGGCCAGCAGTCTTCTTGCCTGTCCTCCCTCGGCGGGAATAATATAAAGCTCACTATCTGGCTGAAGAAGCATATAGCTTTTAGCTTTGCAGAAGATTATCCATTTACCGTCCGGTGAATATTTCGCGAAAAAATTGCTCATGCCGTTATTAGAGGCTCCCTCGACCGGTTCCGGCTCACCACCTTGTCCGTTATTGAAAGGTATTCTATATAAATCGAATAAAAAAGGCTTACCGTCTTCGGTAAATTCCCTGCACTCCTCAGGTGTCAGGAGCAATTTACCTTTGCCCTTGGTATTCTCAAGGTCATAAGTTTTGCTTCGTGCGAATACAATATATTTACCATCGGGACTCCAGCCCGGATTACTCTGAACATAATTCGGATCATCGGCGCCGGGCAGTGCTTTAAAAGTCTGGGCCTGCTGGTCGTAGATGCAAAGAATACCTTTAATTGGAAAGAACAGTTGCGAAAAGGCTAAACCGGGCATTGGAACAAATACAGACTTATCTTTAACTGTGCTCACTACATATCTGCCGTCCGGACTGATTTGTGAAAGCAAACCGTATGTTTGCTCACCATCCTCTATTTTGTAATCGTTCCATGTAATAATGTTACTGGTGGCAAGGTGCATTTGTGCCGCTATTCGAGTGATAACATACGAACCTTTGCTGTTGGCGTAATCAACATCCATTGCAAGAATGTCGCCGTCATTACAAAAGGAATGACAATTACCGCAAACAGGCAAATTTTCCAGAATGATCGGTGGTTGTTCAAGGCTGGCAACAGTTCCGAAACGCCATCGAATTCTGGATGGATCTTTTACGGCATCTACAAACGGCAAATTCACCTCACGATAAAATAACGGCGCGCCTACCTCATCTTTCGATGTTCTGATTTTGATTTGCCCTTTAGAGATTATCTTTATAGGATTTTCTTGAGCGAATCCTAGAACAGTCACTGTTGCATCTTGTTCCAGCGAACGTTTCTTTATGCTCTCCCATTGTTTATGTTCGGGCGTCCATTTGGATTGCTTAATAACAGTATTAATATCATCTT
>CAYSHS010000681.1:0-1559 GCA_964430845.1 uncultured Pirellulales bacterium
AAGGCATTATATTGGATGGGTTGTCACAGCAAAAAGGGACCAGACCAAAAAGCGAAGAATAGCCGAATCGATCGCTTTACTTGAACAAGGCAAGAAACTTGGCCTCAAGTAAATGCAGAAACATTTATCCGGGATTTGGATGATGGATGAGCCTGATATAAATCAAGTGGAAAAGCGGCTGTCGGAGATTCTGTACAAGGAGCGACGGGAAGCTATTGGCTATACCGTTTTGACCGTACTGTGTACACCTGTATTTGCTGCGATGGTCGGTTTGGTAGCATGGATAGTAGTGGGATTTGTTTTAATTCGTACCGAGTTTGATACGGATGTGAAGGCTTTTTATACCGGCTTGAATGTTTTTCTGGCTTTGATGATAGTGTTTGTTTTGAAATATACCAATCCTCCGGAAGAACCGCATGATTTTGATAAAAACTGGTTGGTTGCTGTGGTGATATTTATTTTATTGCTTATTTTTACCTATGCGACAAAGTATCCTGAAAGATTTCCCGCAGGTTTTGGAATTATATATGCCGGAGCAGGGCTTTTTATTCTCGGTTTACTTGGGAAGGTCTTTGCAGAGGGGCCTTATATAGAGTATGACAACAGAAGAGGCCAGTTTTTTTCGTTAATTCTTGCACTTATGTCTTTTGTTGCAATGTCTTATGGGGAGCTTTTAAGCAGCTCGTGGCTCTGGATTCCACCTAAGCAGAATGAGGTTCGGGTTTGCTCCTGGATTATCTGTAAGCTGGCATTGGAGGAAAAAATGCCGATTCACCACAGCGATTCCATCCAGAAACGTGTTTTGTATATTTTGTCCCGGCTGAAACTCGTCCAGATTAAAGAGAATATGCTCAAACTTACACAAAAAGGGCGTGACCTGGTACTTTGTTACGCCGGATCCGATGATTTGTAATGCTGAGCCGGTAGGCTAAGCATCTGGCCAACGATACCCAGATTCTTCACTGCGCTCAGAATGACAATCGTTATTTCATAAGTAACAAAGCAATGGTCTTCATAAAGGCTGGGAATTGAATTTGATATTCTGTATATAATTCTTGAATAAAATTTGTGAGTTTTCGAATATTGAAATTCTTTCCATAATTGATTAGAATACTGTCGATATAGAGGAATAAAACAATACTGTTTTAAGACAGCAGACAGCAGTTCGCAGCCTGTAGATTATTAATACAATTCGTAAGTCTTTTACAGAAAAGAGCTTTTTCAGGAGCCTTGAAACGAGATGATTACCGGCGGAAGGTTTGTTATTCCGAGATTGTATTATATAATAATGCCGCTGTTCATTCTGCTCGACTACTTTTGGGGCATCAATATCCGCGTGGCGATTCTGGATTCCGAGCCGCTGTATAAGGGCCTTTATTATGGTTTTTGTGTTCTTTGCGGCGTTGTCGTATTTGTTGTCCCGCATTCTTCTCGCGTTGTGACTCTTCTTGAGAGCAGCATTATTTTTATAATGACGGTTGTAGGTTTATTTATACCTTATGCCCGGGCGATTTCACAGATGGACGATATCCTGAATTCTGATATTCTGACTGCGGGCA
>CAYSHS010000682.1:0-1545 GCA_964430845.1 uncultured Pirellulales bacterium
GGCCGCATGGCTTACAAAAAATGAGATTGTGCCGCCTGTGGGAACAAGTAAAATCGACCTGCCCGCACTTGGTCAACGATGGGGTGTGCAGTCTTTACCCTGGCTGATTTTGACAGACAAACAACACAAAGTAGTCGCCGAAGGTTTTGGAATAGCAGAGTTGGATGAGAAAATTGAATTGTCCAATGAGAAATAAAAGTCTGTTTATATTATCTCTGAACTGCGACTTTGAGGTTTTGTAATAGTTCCTCGCCAGTTCTACTAACATTTTCAGATTGGCCAAACAGTTGATGCCTATCTAAGATTTCCGGTTCCTGGTTGTAGTATCTTTGCACCGCTTCTACGCCTCCTTCGGCTGGGCCGGTGGTTTTGTATTGGCCATCCAATAACCAACTGCTGAATTCATCATCGTATTCGGCAGGGTAGATAAGAGCCGTAACAAATTTTTCATCATTGTGTTTAGCCATGTGAACCTTAGCTCGGCTGGGGGGCATAGTTTCAACTGAGAGCTTGACCAATTCCTTGAAATCACGTTGCGATGTTTCCAAATCAGTCGAATAAAAGAACATTCCCGCTTCAAGCTGGAACTTATCGTTCGGAACACCTTTTATTTCGAGTTTTCCGTCAGGATACGCACGATGGATTTTATAAACTTTACAATCTTTATATTTTTCGCTTTCAAGCAGTTCAGCTATCTCAAGTGCGGTAAAACCCACGCTCGAATAATCGCCAAAGTCAACTATATAAAGCCCAACATATTTTTCAGGTTTTTGTAATTCAGATATTTTCATAGCTTAAAGTTATTCGTAAACTTGTATTATATTACTAAGCCGTTTTTTCCAATAGATGGAATTTTGTTTGATGGCCGGTAGCTTCGTTTATAATAATCAAATCGCCCATATCATCACGCTGAAGCTGTTCGTTTGCGTTAAGCAATTCAATTCCATAGAGCCTACCATTTGAAGCTATATCTACGATAATTTCATCGCTGAGACGAATAGATTCCACATCATCCGGTTTTTGACCAAAGCTGATGTAAGCAATATTATATCCTGGATCATATGTGAGTTTCATTTTCCGATACTCTCTTTATAAAATCAGAAAAACTTTGTTATTACAGAAATTACCAGCCAACTATCATTTTCATTTACTGCAAAAACTTCTACTTGTATGTTTTTATAATACTTTTCACGCCGGTATTTATCAAATATAAAATTTCTTCTAAATCCGATTCTTCCGAATTTGGTTTCAAAACGCTCACCGCCTTCGACTGTTTCTGTTACCTGCTCTTTCGTAGTTCCACGTTGAGCTATACGTTCCAGTGCATGTGGGTGAAATTTATTCGTCATTATTCTAAACCGACATATTTTTCAGATTTTTTCAATTCTGGTAATTTTATAAGCCGATATTATAACAGCAGACGATGTGATTGCATGCATTTTTTTGGGGATTTAATTATGAATCGACATGATAAACAAAAAGAAGACGAAACATTTGTATTTAAGGAATTTATAAAAGTATGTCCATTAGGAATAAATGAAAAAT
>CAYSHS010000683.1:0-1545 GCA_964430845.1 uncultured Pirellulales bacterium
GCTCGAGGACGTGCTTAGGGCTGTCGAACACGTTCAGCTTTGACAGCGTCACTGCGAGGGTTTTCTTCGACATTTTCTTTCTATACACTTGTAAAACATAAATCTTTATAAAAATGATGCTGTTCTCGATTCAGAAGGTGTTCGACGGCAAATGGCAACAGACGACCTGAAAACGATGCAGAAATCCCTGAGGAAGTCCTTTGACGCTGTGAAGAACGAGTTCAATGTCGACCTTGACACCATAAACCAGAACACCTCAGAAATCCAGAGCATTTACGATTATTTGGCAGAGATAGACTCCAAGATTGACAAGCTTAATGAGAGGATAGACGAGATGCAGATGCTTGTCAACCCTTCTATGAAAGAGGAGCAGTTCAATGTCGAGCTGACTCACAGGGAGCAGGAGGTCTTTGTTGTCCTGTATGCGGCTCAGGACAAAATCACCGCGAAAGAGATTGCGAAAAAACTGGGCTTTACCGACGAGATGGTTAACCGGTACGTTTATAATCTTATTTCAAAGGGAATACCTGTCCTGAAGCAGTTTCTGAAGGATGAGATGTACTTGTATCTGGAGCTGAAGTTCAAGGATTTGCAGGCAAGGAAGGGTGTTGTGCAGATAAGCGAGTCCATATCCAAGCAATTGCTGGATGACAAGGCTCTTTAGCAAAGTTTTTATATTTGATGTCCAATAGATTTTCTAATGAAGGAGCTAAAGTCCGAGTATTTTGAGTTCAAGGGGTTCTTGTCTTTTTTGATTATGCACGAGGTTTCCTTGAAGCCGATGTCTGGGGAAGACTTAGCGAAAAAGATTGGACGACGGAAAGGGACTGTCTTGACCGCAGGAACTATTTATCCTGCATTGAAGAAGCTAAGGCTGAAAAAACTTGTTAAATACAAGAGGTTTGGACGCAGAAAAGTATATTCCCTGACGGAAACCGGGGAGAAAGAACTGAAGAATTTGTATAAAATTTTTTCTAGATATTTCTTGGGATTGAAGAAGTTCATAAAAAGAAGCTAGTATGCTTAATTACATGAAGTGCGTGCTTCCTTATTTATTAGAATTCTTGCTTATTAATTGCGTTTTGGACGTGAAAGCCGGCTTTCCGTATATTTTTGCCATTTGGTTTGCGATTTTAAGCCCTTCAGTTGTAAGAGTTAGTGTCGCTTCGTCGCGCGGACCTGGGAAATCCGCTGCCAGGTTAAGACTTATCAGTATATTTGGCGCGATTGTGTCTGAGTGGTAGTTCTCGAACTTATCAGCTTTTTCTGCGATGTTATATGTTGCCTGGAATGCCAGTTTGATGTATTTTGATATCTTCGTCATTGGAGATTCCTTTGTGTTTTCCATTAAGTCATATTCTGTTACCAGAATGGGGGTTTCCGAGATTTTTGGCCAGTTGTTTAGAATGTAGTCCTGTACCAGTTGATCGATTCTGTGTGTGTTTTCCATTTTAATTACTGGAAAGTTGCATCAATTTAAATAATTTATCGTCTAAAACTTTTAGTCAAAAATCAAATTCTTTATTTGCATGTTTTTATGGTTAT
>CAYSHS010000684.1:0-1542 GCA_964430845.1 uncultured Pirellulales bacterium
GCCGATATTCCCAGAAGAATAGAACCGAATCCGATTGTAATGGCAGATACATTGGTAAAAAAGTATCTAACTGAATCTATTCCGATAATAAGAGCGCCAACAGGTAACAGGAAAACGAATAACGCACGCCACGTGCGCAGGAATATCAGGAATAAAAAAATAAGTCCTGTACTCGATATTATAAGCACGCGCCAGAGGTCATTCTGAATCGCGTTTGCGTTAGCGACTGTATAGCGATGACCACATATTACACGATATCGTACTCCAGGTACTGTCTGTTCTTTAAGAACTTTGTAAAGATAATCCAGCATTGTCTCGCTATTGCCAAAATCGGTAATCGCTATCGGTGTTTCAGCAATAATAAGTAAATGCTTATTATCGTTCGAAATAAAGTAATCCTCGTCGGCAGAAATATTCGATACCAGGCTAAGACGCTTCAATTTCTCAAATAAAAGATTCCTAAAAGCCAGCGGATCCTGCAAAATCATATCCCTTAATACTACGCTGTCAGGGGAATGGAGTGTCTTTACATTTTCCTGTAAATGACGTCGAATACCATCAGGACTTATCTGTTTTCGAAGATATTCGATATCAGGCTCGGAGAAAAGACAGGGCAGCCTGTCATATATCCAGTTAAATAACGCAAGCTTTTGTGCTTGTGTAATGCCGCTGACAACCTGAGTAAAATACGGCGGTTTCAGCAACTCGATAATTTTGTCTGCGCTTTGGATTAATAGTTCAGAAGATGACTGACTCTGATCATCTGCAATTTCAAGGGAAATAAGAATATTACGAGCGAACGGAGCATAACTGAACAGTTCAAAATCTTCCTGGAAACCGTCAGGAAGCATTGATTTAATGTCATTAGTAAGCGGAACATGAATAATATATAATCCCGCAATTAACAAAATCAATATAACTAAACTAATAAGAAGCCACGAGCGCTTTTGCCAGAAGCTGTACGAGGAAACTACAAAATTTGAAAAATGGCGAACCACTGCAAAAAAATCGGACTAAGCCTGTTTATTATCCTCCGAATTGATCCAGATTTTCATTGTTGCTTTCATAAGCAGTGTCTCGTTATGCCAAACCTGTCCTTCAGCAAAATGAAAGTTATCAAAAGCCTCTTCTGACCCGACCTTAATTAACAGATTCTGATTTGCATAAGCATCGCTGTAAAAAAGAGCATTCGAGATCCCCACGAGGTATCCCATCGAAAAATCGATGCCGTCCATCATGTCTTCATACCCTTTCGATGCGGCGTAAGTTTGGGCAATCAGCTCAAGCAATACCATGTGTTCGATAGTTCCTTTGTTATCAATTACAAAGAGACTGTTCACAGGCAGACAAGCTGAGGCGCTGCAGGATTTCCCATCGTAGGTATCCAGGTGGTCTATCAAGCACATTGGCTTGCGATGAGGAATCAGCAATTCTGCATCAAGCGGCAATTCCATCACTTAGACTCCTTCCAGCAAATGCTTAAATCATCACATAGCCAGCTAAAGACTTCTGCAAAATTGAAGTTAGGCATACTTAAAGAAA
>CAYSHS010000685.1:0-748 GCA_964430845.1 uncultured Pirellulales bacterium
GAAAGGACGGCGGGTTCTGATCAAGCCGAATTTCAATACGGCCGATCCCACTCCCGGCGGCACTCATAATGATACGCTCGCACAACTGATTTCGGAAATTCGCAGCCGCGGCGGCGCGGATGTCACCCTCGGCGAATCGAGCGGCCCTCCGGTGACCCGGACGGTCATGGAGCAGAAGGGTATCTTCACGATGGCTGATGAATTGAAATTCAACATCATCAACTACGAGGAGATCGCCGAGGACCAATGGGTCCATTTCAATCCCGAGGGCAGCCACTGGGCGAACGGATTTTCCCTTCCCCGTGCGGTGGTCGAATCGGAATACCTGATATCGACACCCTGCCTGAAAACTCACGGTTCCGGTGGAGTGTACACCATGTCGATGAAACTGGCGGTCGGACTGACTCCGAAACCGATCCGGCGTGAGATGCACGGTCTCCGTGATACCCACATGCGGCGGATGATCGCCGAACTCAACCTCGGGTACAAACCGGATGTGATCGTGATGGACGGTATCGAGGTATTCACTGACGGCGGCCCCTCGCGGGGGACCCTGAAGCAGGGGGACGTGTTCATCGGCGGCACCGACCGTGTTGCGGTCGATGCTGTCGGGGTGGCCGTCAGTCATGTAGGGCTTGGGCAGGTGGGGCAGGAAACAGCCGCCGTACCAGTCGCCCCAGCCGACAATCGTCATGCCCTTACGTGTCATCGCCGTCGCCATCCTCTTCATAAAACCGATGGGCAGGGT
>CAYSHS010000685.1:758-1539 GCA_964430845.1 uncultured Pirellulales bacterium
CCATCATGGGCCGGAAGATTTTCGAGCAGGAACAGATCGCGCGGGCGGTCGAACTCGGATTGGGCATCAGCTCACCCGATCAGATCGAACTTGTCGCCCCTGATACCGCGAGCAAGGAATACGCCAAGAAACTCCAGGATATCCTGGCAACGGCTTAACAAATTATTCTCAGCTCTATAATGCGGGGGCAGCGGGAATACGACCAATACCGGTCAGTCCGGCAGGTGGTACGACCCGCTGCCCCGTTTTATTTCATTTTCTCAGTCACGGACAACCGGTTTCAGCCAGCCGGTCTCCTCGCAAGAATCACATGGGGGGATTCAGATGTTTTTGGTGATTTGATCGAATTCCTCGACCGGTACTGCCGGGGAAGAAATGAACGAAATGCCCGTCAGCTTGTGCAGCATGAGCGATGCCTTGAAGATCTGCTCAATCCCGGGCAAATCGACGATAAGCAGTACATCATTCTTCCCCAGAAGTGCGTACATCACCTTTACCTCACCCCCGAGGTCCCGTATGAGACTCACCACTTTGTCGGTCCGCTTGGCGCTGATCCCCTTTACCGCTTCAGACGAGTATTTCCCGGACATGATATAGGTCGCCATGGTGCCTCCCTCCTTCCACTGATGGTGGGTTTCCGCACGATGAACATGCACTGTGCTCCTGAAAAGTAATTAATGTGAAGAGGCCATAAATGCAAGCTGATTTTTTTATTCCATCTCTCCCCGGACATACCCATCTTTCACCCGTTTTTCTACCTCCCACCGTCAGAATCGGGTGC
>CAYSHS010000686.1:0-1537 GCA_964430845.1 uncultured Pirellulales bacterium
GGTGCTATGGCCCTTCACTTCAAAAGGGAGTACAAACTGGATCTTGAGGAATGTTCCCTTGATTCCATTTCCCCCAATATCGATCTTTTGATTAGTTCATGAGACCTATATATTTCGATTAGTTTGGACAGCCATGAAGTGATATATTTCAAAACTTTTTATGATTATGCTTGAGGAGATTATGGATATCATACCAATCAGTTTTGATGAAATAGGCCGGATTAAGACATTATGGGAGGGATTAAAAGCCCACCATCGATCAATGTCCACAAATTTCAAGCCGTTTTACGACCAATTTACCTTCGAAGCAAGGATTGAATCATAAATGCCTCCGCAAAATAAAAAACCGGACAGATGCGACGGGGTGAGCGCCTCATTTGCCCGGTTCAAAAGGAGGATAACGTATAAAATTTAAAGTCAATTTAAGGATATGCCCTCACTTCAGCCTTCGTTAAAACTCCGGCGTTACAAGATGGTGTCGGAGCGTGATCCGTTCTACCTTTCTTCCTCCTCCCCTTAGATTAAGGGGATATAAAAAGGCAATTATTAAGCCTATTATTGCTATTGTTAGAATTCTATGCCACTATACGTAGCAAAATGATTCACAGTATGTTTTGATTAGCTTATTTTTACAAACTTCGGATAATATTATTACCCCAAATGACAAATAAGACCACCTCCTTTCGTTATTTTGATATCTTATTGGGGATTTTCGTAGCTATTCTTCTGATCTCTAACATTGCATCAACAAAAATACTGGTGCTTTGGAAGTTCACATTCGATGGCGGTACCATCCTTTTTCCCCTGAGCTATATTTTTGGTGATGTACTCACAGAGGTGTACGGCTACAAACGTTCCCGCCGGGTGATCTGGACCGGCTTTTTTAGTGCGGGCCTAATGTCGTTGGTACTCTGGATCGTTCAGGTCTTGCCACCTGCTTCCGACTGGCCAAACCAGGCAGCCTATGAGGCATTGATCGGTTTTGTGCCAAGAATAGTGCTGGGTAGCCTGGTAGCCTACTTTGCGGGCGAGTTTTCAAACTCATATATCCTTTCACGTATGAAAGTGAAAATGAAGGGGAAATATTTGTGGATGCGCACGATCGGGTCAACACTGGTCGGCGAAGGAATCGACACCTTTATTTTTTGTGTTGTTGCGTTTTATGGCCGTATACCTGATTCGCTCCTATTCTCCATTGTTGTCTCGAATTATATTTTCAAATGTGGAATCGAAATTGTATTTACCCCTGTAACATACGTTTTTGTAAGCTTTTTAAAAAGGAAAGAACGCGAGGACCACTACGACCACGGGATCAACTATAACCCTTTTACTCTGGAGGTTTGATTTATACGCCGTATGTCTCATGTCGTTCCATGGGTTGTATCATCCTCTGCCCTGAATGTGTTCCTAAGCCTTATCCATCACAACCTGATCGCCGCGTAATAGGCCTCTTTAATGGCGTTCTCAACCGTCCTTGCGCGGACGCAATCGCCCAGGGCGGCAAATTCGTCCGCCACAGGCCTGAAGGCTTCCGCTT
>CAYSHS010000687.1:0-1531 GCA_964430845.1 uncultured Pirellulales bacterium
CCCATTAAGCTGTTTATACATTTTATATGCTATTTTTCCTGGGGTTGATATTTCAGATAATTTTCGGTGTCCGCCTTGATTGGCTGCCGCTTTCCGGCAGAATGGATTCTATCCTCCTGACAACTTTTAATTCACGAACCAATTTTTATATTCTTGATGCGATCCTGACTCAAAATTGGCCTGCGTTAAAATCGGGTTTACTGCATCTGATTTTGCCTGTTGTTACCCTGGGTTTGGCTTTAACCGGTGTGTTCATTCGTTTGACCCGGGTAAATATGATTGAGATCATCAAATCAGATTTTATTGTTGCAGGTAGAGCACGCGGAATTTCAGAAGCACGATTGGTTTATAAACATTCATTAAGAAATACCTTTATACCAATTCTAACTTTAATTGGTTTGCAGATGGCTATTCTTATCGCAGGCGCGGTATTAACAGAAACTACTTTTTCCTGGCCTGGCATGGGCCGCTACCTTGTTGAAAGAATCGCCTTGCGAGATTACACGGCTGTGCAATCCACGATTGGTGTTTTTGCATTTTTCGTTGCATTTATCTCTCTTTTTATGGATGTAATGTATGCATTTATTGATCCCAGAATCCGTTACTAACAACAGGCAAACATATTGGAATTAAACCATGGAAGATAAAAGACAAATATTGAGTGATTCTGTTCCAGAATGGCAGCTTGAATTAGACAAAGTTGGCTTTCTTCGCCGATTGCTATTGGCTAGAAAGTGGTATCACGGTGATTGGTGGTTTGTGCTTATCAGCGCAATCATGCTGCTATTCTTCATAATCGTGGGAGTTTTTCCGCAGTGGTTTGCACCGTTTGATCCGCGCGAGGAAGTTGGCCCGTCTTTGTTAGGTCCGGGTGATAAAACTCCGGGTTTCTTGCTATTAGTCGACGAAAGCAATTCAGCAAGTAGTTTCGCTGACATTGCTTTGAAAACAAACCGGATCGGTTATATCATGGGCAGTCCGGCAACTCAGGTGCTTCGGGAAACATTGAAACAGTTGAATACGAAGGCTGAGGAAACTGGCACAGGTATTGTCTACCAACCCAGAGGTGATCGATTTGAAACCATAGAAGAAGGGTTGGATGCGCTAACAGCTGGAAGTATTGACAGTTTTATTACTTCTGCGGATGAATTGGGAAATGCATTATCAACCTATTCAAATATTTCCGTTCTTGAAGAATTAAGAAGCGCCAAGTCGGATTCCTTCGTCTTTGGAACCAACCAAATTGGCCAGGATATTTTCAGTAGAATTATTTGGGGCACCAGAATCGCCTTGATTGTCGGGCTAAGTTCAGCCCTGATTTCTTTTTTGATTGGCGTTCCTCTAGGCTTATTCAGCGGTTTTATCGGCGGCCCTATTGACCGTGTTCTGACCCTGATTATGGATAGTCTTTACACGTTCCCCGGGCTGATTCTGGCAATCGCCATTGCTGCAGTTTTGGGCGCCGGTATTGGTAATATTATCGTTGCGATTGCCGTTTTATATATCCCTACCTACTTCCGCATCGTCCGCG
>CAYSHS010000688.1:0-1521 GCA_964430845.1 uncultured Pirellulales bacterium
GGGAAGACTGCTTAGAATTTCGAAATAGTCGAGTTTGTATTTATCTTTAAGAACATTAGCCTCAGGTTTGCATTTCACCAGATAAACAGTTTGAACTGATTGATGGTCGAAATCCCGCCATTGCTGTTTATCCTTGAGCAATGTGTATTCATGACCTTCGAGAGCTTTGATGACAGCATCGGTTTCGAATGATTTTGCTCTTTCGACTGCAGCTTTATACTCATAAAGAATTGTATAAGCTGAAGCTCCGGAAGTACTCGGATAACGGTTATATTTCGCTGAATATTTCTCGACAAATTCCTTGCCGCGCGAATAGTCGTATTTGTATGGAATCTCCCAGCACCACGGAACAGCTCCGATAACACCTTCCATGACCTTCGGTCCTCCGCCTTCAGCCATCCCAAGAGTCAGATTGGGAACCACAATCTGCATTTCGTTTTTCATGCCCATTGCAGTCGCCTGCCTGATAGCCTGAGACATATCATCACCAAATAATACCAGAACGAGAACGTCTGGCTTTAACATCTTTGCGAAACTAAGCGCTTTCTTGAAATCAGCAGTAGTCGCGCCGGGGAAAGGAGTAGTTACGCCTTTATGGACAGACTTGTCTTCAGTATTGGTGAAAGTCCTCATCGAGGCTTCGGTAGTCCAGCCCCATGTATAATCTGCAGTAATGTAACAATATTTTTTATTAGAGTAATTTTCCGTAAGATAACTGCCAATCGCTTTAGCCGCCATCCAGGAATCGTAACATTCTCTGAATGTAGTCCTTAATCCTTCCTCACCGGTCGTGGAAGTTGAATATGTCAATGTCCCGAAGAATGGTACATTTTTCTGGTTGCACACTTTCGCCGCCGCTATAGCGACACCGCTTGATGAACCGCCAAATACCATCTTCACCCCATCTTTCTCTATCATTTCGGTTACATTTGCGGTAGATTGCGGCGCTTTTGATTCTGAATCACGCCAGACGACTTCAATCGGTTCCCCAAGAATTCCGCCTGATGCGTTAATTTCCTCAACAGCCATCTCCGTAGCACGCCACTGATCACTGCCTTGTGAGCTGTAAGGACCGGTTTTAGGATAATTTAATCCCACCTTGACAGTCGCTTGACAAATAATCGGAATTGCGAGTACGAGCGAGATAATCAGTAACAACGTAAATGTTTTTTGCCTTTTCATGGCTATTCTCCTTTGATTTTGCTTTTGTCAATTCCATACGGTAAACCTGTTGATAAGAATTGACATTATGTTTCTTTAAATATCTTCTCCCTTCGGTTTATTAGATTTATTCACTTTATTGATACTCAGATCCTTATTGCCTCAGAATAATGCTATGTATTCTTGAGATTTATTATTCACTGTATTCGTTATCATTAACCAATGGACAACTTTTACTATTTCAATCAATTGAATAGAAGTCATTTTTTGCTCATATATTCAATGTGTCAATGCAAATCGACTGTTGTAAATCAAAGCAGGTCATAATCAGCAACTACATTTAGTATTATCGACAATTAA
>CAYSHS010000689.1:0-1515 GCA_964430845.1 uncultured Pirellulales bacterium
GCCGATGATGTTCCATACAATATCGGCCATTATACGGTGGCCATATTCTGACAGGTGAATGCCGTCTGTGGTAGCCTGTGGGTCAGATAAAAGCCGAATGAAATACCGCCGAGGTATAAGATTCACGTCGTACTGTTCAGCAAGTTTTCTTTGTGCCCTGCTATGGCCGAGCTGCCAGGGCAGGACAGGTAATTCAAACATGAATATCTGTCTATCCCGTCGGCTGAGCTGGTCGAGCAGACCTTTTAAATCGGCTTCAAACTCGGCCTTTCCCGTGGAACGAAGGATATCATTGCCGCCTATTTCCATGATAATGATGCAACCATCTTCGGTAACTTTCGGGGCCTGATTCTTTACTGCGGCAGCTATAGTAGCTCCCGCTACAGCCAAGTCGATAATTTCCACGGATTCTCTTTCCTGCAGTATTTTCGTCCATGTTTTTTCCCCCGGCTTTCCAAGGCCGGCTGTGATTGAATCGCCAATCACGTACATTTTGGAATACTGCTTACCATCCGGCTGGGGCGGCCTGCAAAAATGCAGCTCTACAGCCATTGCCCAATAGTGTTCGGCACCAAAATTGCACGGTAAAAAAAACTTTATAAATTACCTATTTTAAACTTGCGCGCTGTTTGACACTGTGTTTCAATAGCGTTCATGAATACAAAACGCAAGAAAATTAAAGATCATGAGCTTAAAGGCTTTAAATATTTCAAGGCTATCTCGACCATGCTGGAAAGCCTTCATGACGCCGGTTGTGAGCGTGACATCGCAGGCAATCGCATACTGCACATGGATCAATACGCTTCGCTGCTTCTGCTTTACATGTTCAACCCGATTTGCAGTTCACTGCGATCATTACAACAGGTAAGCGAACTGAAAAAAGTTCAAAAGCAGTTCGGTGCCGCACGCGCATCTCTGGGAAGTCTTTCAGAAGCGTCCACTGTATTTGACAGCAAGCTTCTCAAAAAAGTTATTCAGGAACTCTCTACAAAGCTAACCAATGTCTCACGCATCCCTGGCTTTGATAATTCAAAAGATATACTCACTGCCGTCGACGGTTCTCTTATAGAAGCCGTCGGTAAAATGGCCTGGGCTTTATGGCGTAGTGACCGTAACGGAATCAAGGTACACTGCCAGTATGAGATACTAAGAGGCGTTCCTGTCGGCATAGAGGTAACCGATGCAAACACCAGTGAAAAGGCCGTTTTAGCCTCGATTTTGCAGCCTAACAGGATTTATGTCCTCGACCGCGGTTATGCCAAATACGGCTTACTGCAGGAGATAATAAATATCAAAAGCTCGTTCGTATGCCGCATTCGTGACAATGCTGTATATAAAACCATTGAAGATAAAGAGCTAACCGGCAAGACGGTCAAAGAAGGAATTGTTTTTGACAAGACCGTTGAACTTGGCGGTGAAACGGCAGAAACAAAACTCAAAAAGATTCGCATCGTTGCTGTCAAATGCAATCCTAAGTTCCGGCAGTCTCGCACTGGAGGCCGAGGCGGCCCGAAG
>CAYSHS010000690.1:0-1513 GCA_964430845.1 uncultured Pirellulales bacterium
TTGTATTGGTCAATTACAAGGTCTACAGGAACATTATACGGCCCATTGCCATTATCAATTGTTGCAACTCTTATATGACCAACTTCACCTGTAAAATGTTGGAGTGCACTAGCCATATCACGTGAAAACGTACCGATTCCACACCTTCTTGGTGGATATGTACTTACAATTCGGATATCATATGGCATGATCTATCGAACCTTGCATTTTAATTTGGTTCTGAGTACTAACCAAGTGGTTACATTTATTAGAAATTACAATCTTGGGTAACAACGGTCAAGGCTTTTCTCCTAAGTCAATCGTACCTGCATTGCCAGCAACTAGTTTTCGTAGCATTTTTCTTCCCATCGTATTATTGGGCTCTGGTTCAGGCTCAGGAGGTAGTATATCTCCCAAACACGCATCTACTTCCAGATCGTATGCATAGGCAATACGAGCGATTTAAATTCCTGATAGGGCTCGCAACTCACCCAGTGTGCAGTAGAGTTGAGCCTCATACGGCCACCCATAACCTGCGCTTGGGGATTGATTCTCATCCAGAAACTTGCGACAGGCAGCCTGCATAGCTCGCAGGATTTTTCTCAGAAGAGAGTCCACAGAGAGAGCCTTGATGTCGCGGATAAGTCGCTCCTGTGTATCAAGAATGGACTGCACAACGAAGGATCCGATCTCTCTGTCATACGGATAGTGGAGAGCCCTCTGACCTGCAAGATACACCAATAGTCGTCGTGCCTTATCTTGTTCATCAACCGGTGGCTTCCAACTGATTCCACCAGCGGGAGTTGAAATGCTTATCAAACGAGTGCCCAGTTCCCGTCCCTTTAGTTTGATCTTACTCTTATTCATATTCGAGATCCTTTATCCTTCCCAACCTGGCGTTCGACTCTGAGCGGTGTTTGCATGTTGACTGGAACACATGGATAAGCCTATCTGTATCAATCTTATTGTGGCGAGCTTTATTTTAGATTTAGAAAGTGCTGTCGAACTTTTGCCGCAATCTGAGGATCGGTCATCTTGTCAACTGTTTCAATACCGACAATACGTTCGCCGAGCTTCTGGTGCTCAAGATGTTTTTTGAGTTCACCTTTTGCCTCGCCAGGACCAAATATCAGAATAGATTCTGCATCACGAATGCACGAAACCACCTCATTGTAGTAGATATTAAGGTGTCCCGTAAACTCTCGCTGTTGGCGATCATCCGATGGAACTGTCTGAGATTCAAACGGACCGCCTGAACGTGAACCGGCAGCACGTTGTATCTGTTTTTCAACGTTCGATCTTACGAGTATTATTTCTTCCTCTTCGCCAATAAAAAAATACGATAACAGCCTTTCTATGGTCAATCCACAATCCCACTTTTCTTTTCATAAATTTTCCTTTTTCTATTTTTTTCCCCTGACATTGGAGCCTGGCGGAAGCGATGCTCGCCTTCTACGGCGATTAGTTAGAATTATAATCTGTTCTTTTTATATTATTTCAGCTACCCCAATTGTTAGCAAATTCCATCAAATCC
>CAYSHS010000691.1:0-1513 GCA_964430845.1 uncultured Pirellulales bacterium
AAAGAAAACCTGTATAGTATCCCTTTCCAACGAAACCTATTGAAAATACGGGTCCAACATATGTTGCCGCGAGACTGCCGAACACAAGAGCTAACGGAAGCGAGCGTTTTGCAAGTGAAAACTCCTCGAATTCATGCGCAGTCCTGGCGCGCATAGCGACAAATGTCAACAATACAACATAAGCTATGACAACAGCGACAGAAATGCCCGTTTCCACAGTTTTTTTACCCTATCTGGTGTTTTTACCTGTTGTTTTAAAACAGGTCTGAAAAATAATTATCGAGCTTACTCACGTTTTTCCTGAAACATTTCCTCCTCAAGTTCGTTGATGGCGGTATTTAATTCGGCTTCAGTACGAATCCATCCGAACCGCGAATCCACTAAAAAAGTGCGGTACCATTGGATAACATTTTTCGAGAAATCAGCGTCCCTGCAATATATTCCGAATGATATTTCTCCAGCATGAGAGCCGGCTTTTCCTGGTATTTGCGGAAAAGCAAGAAGAACTGATGTTCTGGTTAATAAAAATTCAATATCGGAGACCTGGCTGTTATAAATCCTGAGTCTGCCTGTCCCTATTGCATCGGGATACCTGCGAAATAGATGTCTTGCCGCATTTGAAAAGCCCGGTACGCTTAAATTCAGCGCACGATGAACTATTACATCGGGGTAATCTTCGATAACTTCATATAGAGTGCTGAGGTAATCGTCCACAGGCTGCCTTTCACCCTCGAACAACATGCATGTCCATAACTCTCCGTTGCCTGTCGCATCAAGCTGCTCCTGGAGCATGGTTTTGGCGAAGCTGTATGTTTCCCTTCGATTTCCCAATACCTTCAACTGGCGTTCGATAAGCATTTTTGCCCAGGCAGGCATCTGTGATGGCAAAGAATCCGGGGGACAGATTCCAAGCCTTGTCAGCAGCCTGAGAAACTGTTTTTCCGCAGAGCCGTAAAATCTTCTGCCTACGACACTTCCGACATTTCCGTTACATTCCATACCATATTGTTTATGATAGCCGAAAGAGAGCAAATGAACGTCAAATCCTCTTATTTTGAGCATCTTTTCCAACTCACTAATAAGATAGGTAGCTTGTTTTTCAGACGCCCTGTCTATCGATAAATGGACATTTGGACACAAAACAATAGCTCTTTTCCCTATCATATTCGAGAGCGACTCGAATTCTTCCACAGCTTCTTCAATTTCCTGCTTACTATCATATATTTCCATACATACAAATACTACGAGTGCATCCCTGAAGGTCTTTTTGCCCTGGGGAGTTGAAATCGTAGCCGGATCGATTCTCGAAGAACGCAACTTGTCTTCAAAATAACAGGATGAGCATTGATGACAATCTACAATCATATTTCCTTCTCAGTTGCCTGGGATTTCTCTGTTGATTTCATGCTTGTTTTATGCCTGCGATTTTGTACTCCTCTTGCTTTTTTCAGCCTTGAGACAATATTGGCATTGACGCGGGACATGAATAAGCCTACGTCTGCCATAACCGCTT
>CAYSHS010000692.1:0-1512 GCA_964430845.1 uncultured Pirellulales bacterium
CCTGAACTTGTCGAAGGGCCTGTCCCGAGTGCCCTGTGGTGAGCAGGAACAAATAGGGAACAAATGGGAACAAATAGGGACAGTCACGAATGGCGTTTCCTTAAGCAGCATAAGCTTTTCTCCATTGTTCCCGTGTACCTTTCAATTTTGGGTAATGTTTGTTTTCTCGTGTCACGGCCCGCGGTTCATTTCTGCCAGGTCTTTCGGGTATAAGATTCGTACCTATTTCCACAAGCATTGCTCTGTAAATCTTAGGCAGCATCCATATTGGTTCACAAGCTAACGCAGGTGCAAACATTAACAGCGCTCTGACAGCATGAATGAAACTTATCCGAATCGGGTCAATGCCTTTTTCTATTGCCGCTTCAATTATAATCATCCGCACTATGTTGACGGCTATCAGCCTGGCTGCAACTTCTTTTCGTATCGCCTGCGGACGCATGCTTCTGAGCACGTCGGCAGAAAGACTTATTTTCACCTCTCTGAACAAAGTTTCTATCCTCCATCTTTTACCGTAAAGCAGAGCAATTTCTTTTGCAGAATAGACCTTGCCATCGAGTAATGATGTAACAAGCCAAACTGTTTTACGTTGACCGCGGTCGCGTACCACAGTGCGGATAAATCGAACCATGATTTTAGCGGGCAGATCAGGATTTTTTCGCCGATAAATTTCATTGATGTTCAGCCAGCCTAAAAAGTCATATCGACTGTAGGACTGTATGGGTTTGATGTGCGATATTTTCAGTCGTTGATGTGCTTTCGTAAGGAAATCGATGCCGATAGATTTATAATACCAGTAAAAGTGAGCTGCCGCAAAATGCCTGTCTGCAAGCAATAAATCGCCTTTTTTAAGCTTTCGCAACAACGGCTTTGCAAGGAAATTTTCATCATCATCGTAACGGCCAAGAGCATAATCCAGCACCGTCATTGTGCCGGCAATGCACAACGTAACCAGTCGGGCCAGCGGGTATCTGCATTTGCCGTGAAAACCTGTGGGTCTGCCGAATTCTTCAAACAATTCTAAATTGTCGGGCATGGATACGCACGAACCATCAAGCAGGACCGCTCGATGCCCCTTCCATTTGTCGAACGATTGAGAAAGGTTTTGTGATTGTAGTGAAAGCCATTCAAAAAGCTTTCTCCACATCTCCAGCGACAGCCGATAACGTGCTTTGGCTACCGAACCGAGCGAAGGAGATTTGCCGCTGTATTCGACAAACATGCTGGAAAATGAAGTCCATAAAATCTGCCAACTGGCAGCGAAAGATTCTTCCGGCCAGATGGCTGCCAGAACCATGTGCAGTACAGTTACTATCGGCGTAATCATCCTTTGCCGATACCGATAGCCTGCCGCATTGCAGGCATCTTCAATAGCCTTGTCGGGCAGAATCTTGCGTATTGAGTTGAAAGCCATTTGTTCGATTTTACCAGAAATAGATTCATGATTTTTGGTGGCAAGGTCGATATTTCTGTTAGACATAATTGGGTCTCCTTATCGATAATTTTTGCTTA
>CAYSHS010000693.1:0-1510 GCA_964430845.1 uncultured Pirellulales bacterium
TCGGAAGGAAGCTCATGCAGGGAATCGCCTCAGGGAAGATTAGGATTGTGGTTTAAACCCTTTTCAGGGAAGTTGATTAAAAAGCGTTTGCGGAAAAACGTAAACGACCGAATTCCCTGAAACCCTTTTATTCATCCCCTGCTTAATCATAGGTATGAAAATCATACTGGCAACAAAATCCCCTTACAGGCAGGATGTTTTTAGGCAGCTTGGGATTGACTTTATTGCAGAGAGTAGTAACATTAAAGAGGATTTCGGGGGAAGGCCCGGATATCCAGAGGAACTGACCCTGACACTTGCCAGATTAAAGGCAGAGGCGGTTGCAAGAAGGCATAAAGAAGGGATAGTCATAGGTTTCGATTCGGTCGGGTTCTTCGATGGGCAGATTATGGAGAAGGTCATGTCAAGGGATGAGGCCTACCAGAGGCTGAAGACACTGTCAGGGAAATCCTTCCAGTTCTTCACAGGAATCCATATGATAAACCTCCACGCAAAAAAGACCCTCAAGAGAGTGGTGAAGACTGATATAACAATGAGGAAAATCTCTGATTCGGAGATAAATAGTTATCTTGACCAGGACCCTGACTACAAGAGATATGCGCCGGGATTCGACCCGCGGAAATACCTGGGCTCGAGCTTTACAAAGAGCATAGACGGGAGCTACAATAATTTTCTGTTCGGTATGCCTGTGGAGGCCGTGGCAGCCATGCTATCAGAACTAGGATACAAAATTTAGTTTTATTTAACCAAACCAAAAATTAAGTGATGATTGAAATATTGATAATAACTGGTTTTATTTTAATATCACTTATATTTTTAACAATAGGTAAAATAGAAAGGTGGGCATCCCTTGCTGGGATTTTAATAGGAATCTTATTAGTGTTTGGTCCTGTTTATATGGAAAATATTTACAGCGTTGAAATTCCATATAAGGAAGGTATTATACAAGGCAACGGAACAAATCTTTATATTCATTATAATATTTACAAAAACCCTGAAGGTGAAGACGATTATATAAAAACAAGTGATATGATTTGCTATAATTTCACAATAAAAAACAAAGGTGAAGATGCAGAATATGTTAATTATTTTTTAAAATACATTAAAATTGAAGAGAATGGAAATGTAACACATCATCACACCGATAATATAGAATTAAACCTCAACATGAGTAAAGAATATAGCAATTATAGCAATAAAACATGTACAATTGAGCTAATTCCTGCTGTTTATTTTTTGGAAATGTTTTTTGACACAGATGAAGATGAATCAACAACGTCTTTGAAATCAAACAGAGCTGTAGTAACAGTTCTTACAATGAATGATTATACGTTCATAAAGACTCAAAGAAGCTTTGGATTCATCTCAATATTAGCCGGTATACCAACCATATTATTGTCTGTATTTTATCTCAGAAAACTGTATAGCGGCGAGGAATAGTTTTTTGGTTGAGCCTTCCTTTCAATATTTTACAAGTTGCTTATCAGCTTGCAGAAGGCGGCAGCCTCTT